>JBBSLM010000117.1:0-6604 GCA_038255245.1 Sphingomonadales bacterium | reverse complement strand
GGGCCGATCTCGTCGGTCATGTGCCAGGTCGCGGCGAGGATGCCCGGTGGGGTGCCGGGCGGGGCCAGGCCGAAGGCGGCGATCAGGGCGCTGGGCACGTAGATGGCGACGACCCAGCCGAAGATCATGCCGAGGAAAAGGCAGCGCGGCCGGAAGCGGCGGTGCGGGCGGTAGGGTTCGGGGTCCATTGGGAGACCTAGGGAGAAGCCTCGGCCCGGATCAAGTCCGGGCAGACGCAGAATGTGGTGACGTGAGGCGGCTTCGGCCGCCTTTTTCTTTGGGTGAAGAGGAGAGGGTGAATGGTTGAAGTGACGGACAATCTGGAAGGCTCGTTCGAGGCGATCGAGCAGAGCCATGTCGAGGCGGAGGCGTTGCGGGCGGAGGTCGCGGCGCTGACGGCGCGGGTGGCGGCGGCGGAGCGGCCGGCGCTGTCGGGGGCGAAGTCGGAACGCTCGCCGTTCGTGGAGCGCTATTTGCGCAAGGGGCTGGAGCATGGCGTCGAGTTGAAGGCGATGTCGGGCGCGACGGACGCGGCCGGCGGCTATGCGGTGCCCGAGGAGATCGACGCGGCGATCGAGCGGACGCTGACCGCCATCTCGCCGATCCGGGCGATCGCGAGCGTCGTGAAGGTCGGCAGCGCCGGCTATCGCAAGCTGGTGACCAGCGGGGGCACGCCGTCGGGCTGGGCGAGCGAGACCGGGGCGCGGGCCGAGACCGATACGCCGACCTTCCATGAGGTGGCGCCGCCGTCGGGGCATCTGTTCGCCAATCCGGCGGCGAGCCAGGCGATGCTGGACGATGCGGCGTTCGACGTCGAGGCGTGGCTGGCCGACGAGATTGCGCGGGAATTCGCGCGGGCCGAGGGGGCGGCGTTCGTTGCCGGCAATGGCACGAACAAGCCGATGGGCTTCTTGGCGGCGACGGCGACCGATGAGGCCGACGGGGTGCGGGCGTTCGGGACGCTGCAATTCCTCAAGACGGGCGTCGCGGGCGGCTTCCCGGCGAGCAACCCGCAGGACAAGTTGATCGACCTGGTCCAGGCATTGCGCGCGCCTTACCGGCAGGGGGCGGTGTTCGTGATGAACTCGGCCACCGCGGCGCGCATTCGCAAGTTCAAGACCAGTGACGGGGCGTTCCTGTGGCAGGCCGGGCTGGCCGCGAACCAGCCGGACAGCTTGCTGGGTTATCCCCTGGTCGAGGTGGAGGACATGCCGGATGTGGCGACCGATGCGCTGTCGATCGCGTTCGGCAATTTCAGGGCGGGGTATCTGATCGCCGAGCGGCAGGAGACGCAGATCCTGCGCGATCCGTTCACCAACAAGCCGTTCGTGCATTTCTACGCCACGCGGCGCGTGGGCGGGCAGGTGATGAACTCCGAGGCGATCAAGCTGCTGAAGTTCAGCGCGTAGAAGAAAAAGTTGGTCTCACGCGAAGGCGCGAAGACGCGAAGGGAGCATTTCGATCGTCGGCATTGCCCCGACCTCCGTTGGTCACTGATTGGCGAGCTGCGCTCGCCTTCATTTCTTCTTCGCGGCTTCGCGCCTTTGCGTAAACGTTTCCGCGCCTTTGGCGCGGCCCCTCCACCATGCTGCGCATGGTCCCCATCATCGGGTCAGATCGTCCCCCGGACGATCCTTGACCATGCGGGGCATGGTCAACCCGAAGATCCTCGAAAGCGAGGGGAGGATTTGGGAGATGCATATGTCCTTCTTCTTTGCCGATCTGGTTCGGGAGACGTCTTACGGGACGGGCGCCGGGGCGCTGCCGCTGGCGGGGGCGTTGCCGGGGCATCGGCGGTTTGCCGATGTCGTACCGGCGGGCGCGACCTTTCTCTATTGTATCGCCGGGGTGACGCATCCTGGCGAGTGGGAGACGGGGGAGGGCGTCATTGCGGATGGTCTGCTGGTGCGAACGGCGGTGGAATCCTCGGCCGATGGTGCGGCGGTGGCCTTCTCGCCGGGGCTGAAGACCGTCGCGCTGACCGCCACGGCCGCCTGGTTCGCGGGGCAGGAAATGGGCGGCGGCGGGCCGGCGAGCATCGGGGATGTCGAAGGACTGACCGCGGCGCTGGCCGGGAAGGCGGCCGCGGGGCACGATCATGACGGTGTCTACGCGGCGGCTGGGCATCATCATGACGGCGGCTATCAGCCGCTCGACGCGGAGCTTGGCGCTCTGGCGGGGCTGAGCTCGGCGGCGGACCGGCTGCCCTATTTCACCGGAGCGGGGACGGCGGCGTTGGCGACGTTCACGGCAGCGGGGCGGGCGCTGGTCGACGATGCCGACGCGGCGGCGCAGCGGACGACGCTGGGACTGGGGACGGCGGCGACGCAGGCGACCGGCACCTCCGGCGCGAATGTGCCGCTGCTCAACGGCACGAACAGCTGGGCGAACGCGCAGAGTTTCTCCGACCATGTGATCTGTGCCGCGCGCGTGTCCGCCGCCGCGGGAGGGATTTTCGGCGGCATCATCGCCGCGCGCAATGTGGATGGCATCACTTTTCAATATTATGGCGGGACCGGTTACATCCTGCCGATCACCGTCGCCGGCGCCCCGATGCCGCTGAGCATTGGCGGCTCCCAGGTCGGGATCAACGTCAGCGGCGGCGACCGGGTGACGATCGACAGCAGCGCCGCCAATTTCATCGTGCCGATCCAATATGCCGGGAACCAGGTGCTGGCGGCGCGCCGGACAGGCTGGAGCGCGGCGAGCGGGACGGCGTCGCGGAGCAGCTTCGCGACCGGGACTGTGACCACGGCCGAACTGGCCGAGCGGGTGAAGGCGCTGATCGACGATTTGACCGCGCACGGGCTGATCGGAGCGTGAGCATGGACGGGCGAGCGATCGCTGCCGGGGCGGTGAGCGACGGCGGGCTGCGGCGGCTGACGACGGAAATGAGCGGGCCGCGGCCGGCTGGGATTGTGGCGGGTGTGAGCGTCGAGCGGCTGGCTGAGACCCTTCCCGACGCAGATCAGAAGAGCCGAGCGACGAGACCTTAGGATTCTCAGCCCTCCCCCTTGTGGGGAGGGTTGGGAGGGGGCCGGCCGCGTCTGCGGCCGAAATTGATTTTCTTGCGAGCCTGATCGGCTCGCGCCCCCACCCCAACCCCTCCCCACAAGGGGGAGGGGCATTCTCCGAAAGGGGGGAACCCAATGAGCTTCTATCTGAAGGACCCGCATTCGCGGGTGGATTATGCGGTGGACTGGGGCGTCGGCTATCTCGACGGGCAGACGATCGCGGCGAGCAGCTGGGCGGTGACGCCGGCCGAGCCAGACGGGATCGCAGTGGACGGGTCGAGCTTCGACCTGCTGCGCACCGCGGCAACGCTGACGGGCGGTGTGGCCGGGCATGTCTACAGCGTCAGCAACCGCGTCACCTTGTCGGACGGACAAATAGACGAAAGGTCGCTGACCATTCGTGTGGAGGAGAGGTGATGGCGAGCGTGGCGCCCGCGCCGGTCGCGGTGGCGGAAGTGAAGGCTTTGCTGCGGATCGCGACGAGCGAGGAGGATGCGCTGATTGCCGGCTTCGTGCGCAGCGCTGCGGCGTCGTGCGAGGCCTTTACCGGGCGCGCGCTGATCGTGCGGGAGGCGCGCGAGACGGTCGCGGCGAACGGGGTCTGGACCCGGCTGGCGGCGGCGCCGGTGCGGTCGATCGACGCGGTCGCGGCGCTGGCGGCGGATGGCGGCGAACTGGCGCTCGGCGCACAGGATTATGCGATCGACGTGGACGCGGCCGGCGAAGGCTGGGTGCGGGTGCCGTGGCGCGGGACCAGCGGGCGGGCGATCGTGACGTTCAGCGCGGGGCTGGCGACGGACTGGAATGGTGTGCCGGAGCCGCTGCGGCAAGGGATCGCGCGGCTGGCGGCGCATCTTTACGCGGCGCGCGGGGAGAATGAGGCGCCGCCGCCGGCGAGCGTCGCGGCCTTGTGGCGGCCGTGGCGACGGCTGCGGCTGGGTTGATGCTCGAGCGGCTGGAGCGGCGCGGGGAGGCGCTGGCGCGGGAGCGCGCGAAGGATCGGCGAGAGCGGATTGCGGGGCGGCTCGAGGCGGCG
This sequence comes from Sphingomonadales bacterium, assembly GCA_038255245.1. GTDB lineage: Bacteria > Pseudomonadota > Alphaproteobacteria > Sphingomonadales > Sphingomonadaceae > Allosphingosinicella. Next base: position 2,554 of record JBBSLM010000117.1, on the reverse strand, counting down.
GTGCCGGGCATCGCGGTCAGTGCCGATGGCGAGGCGGTGGCAATGGCCGGGCGAGGGCTGATGCGGCGATACGACCGGTCGGCGGCGCTGCGCTGGCAGATTGCGGAGGCTTGCGATGAGCGATGAGGGAGCAGCGGGGGTTTTGGCGGCGGCGGTGCTTGCCGCTTTGCGCGAGGTGCCGGGGCTGAGCCAGGTGGCGGACGGGCGGCCGATCCAGGCCGGGGACGCGGCGGCTGTGCTCGAGATGGGGCCGGAAGGCGATTGGGGGCATAAGAGTGGCGGCGGCGCGGAGCTGCGCTTCGCGGTGACGATCGTCTGCGGCGGTGAGCGGCCGGGGCGGGCGCGCGGGCTGCTGGGCGCGGCGCGGGAGAGGCTCGAGGCGATGGGGCCGGACCTGGGTGGCTGGCGAATGGTGACGCTGGTGATGGTCCGCTCGCGCACCCTTCGAGAAGACGGGCCGCGCTGGCGGGGGACGGTGGATTATCGGGCGCGGATGCTGCGGTCCTGATGTCTAGCGCGGGGTGATGCCGTCTTCGAACCGGCCCTTGGTGTTGGCGTGGGCGTCTTCGATTTCCATTGTCGTGTCTTGCTCGATCTGCGCCGCCGGAACACGCAGCGAGGTGAGCTGAGCGCGGATCGCTTCGCGGAAGGCGCGCTCCTCGGTCTGGCATTGCTGCGGGAGTGCGGCCTCGAACTCGGGGAGCGTCTTTCGCGCCTGCGCCTGGGCATCGGCGAAGGTGAACAGACAGCGGCTGTAGGCATCGCGCGGCGCCTGCGTGGGATCGCGCTGCACCGTCGTCATCGCCATCGCGGAAAAACCAAGTAGCGAAGAAATAAGCATTTTTCGTTCCCCCGAACGACTCAATCGTAACCGAAGGAGAATGAGCCATGAGCGCGCAAAAGGGAAGCGCATTTCTGCTGAAGGTCGGCGATGGCGGGTCGCCGCTCGCCTACGCCACGGTGGCGGGGCTGCGCACGACGCAGCTCAGCGTCAACGGCGAGGCGGTGAACGTCACGTCGAAGGATAGCGGCGGGTGGCGGGAGCTGTTGTCCGGGGCTGGGGTAAGGTCGGTGTCGGTGGCCGGGAGCGGGATTTTCACGGGCTCGGCGGCGGAGACGCGGGTGAAGAGCAATGCGCTGGGCGGCGTGCTCGACGATTATGAGCTGAGCTTCGAGGGCGGCGAGCGGATGCGCGGGCGCTTCGTGGTGACGCGGCTGGATTATGCCGGCGATTATAATGGCGAGCGCACCTACACGCTGGCGCTGGAGAGCAGCGGCGCGGTGAGCGCGGTATGAGCGCCAAGAATATCTCACGCGAAGGCGCAAAGACGCAAAGACGAAAAAGGGGTTGGGCTTCGCCAAGCCGCGAAGGCGCGAAGACGCCAGGGCTCAATCTGGTCGCGAAGCGACTTCCAACCGGCGGTTTGAAGGCGCTTCGCGACGGGCTGGAACAGCTCCTTTGCGCCTTTGCGGCTTGGCGTGAGCCCATTCTTTCTCAGCAGGAGTGACGGGGATGAACGCTAATCCAGTGCGGGGCGAGGCGGAGCTTGCCGTGGGTGGGGCGCGGCTGGTGCTGCGGCCAAGCTTCGAGGCGTTGGTCGCGGCGGAAGGGGAGTTGGGGTCCTTGTTCGCATTGGTCGAGCGGGCGGCGGAGGGGCGGCTGACGCTGGGCGAGACGGCGGCGCTGTTTTGGCATTGCGTGTGCGAGCGGCCGGAGACTTTGACGCGCGAGCAAATCGGGGCGGCGGTGGCCGAAGCCGGGCTGGCGCGAGCGGCGCCGGTGCTGAAAGGGCTGCTGCGGCAGATCCTGCAAGGTGCTGTTTAGCGATAGCGCGGGCCGGCTGGCGGGGCTGGCCGGGGCGCTGCTGGGGTGGCGGCCGGAGGAATTCTGGCGGGCGACGCCGGCCGAACTGGCCGCGATCGTGCGGGCGATGATCGGCGATGGCGACGCGGCCGGATCGGGCGATCTGGCGCGGCTGAAGGAGATGTTCCCCGATGGATGAAGAGATCGAGCGGCTGGTGGTCAGCGTGCGGGCCGATACGGGCGCGTTCGCCAAGGATGTGGCGGCGATGCGGGCCGAGCTGGAGGGGCCGTTCGTCAGCGGGGTCGAGCGGGCCGGGCAGCGGCTGGAGAATGCGCTGGTGCGGGCGGTGCGGACGGGGAAGTTCGGCTTCGAGGATTTGAAAGCCACGGTGCTGGCGATGATGGGCGACATCGCCGCGGCGGCGATCCGGGGTGGGATCGGCGCGGTGACCGGCAGCGGCGGGATCGGCGGGTTGCTGAGCGGGCTGCTCGGCGGCTTGCTGGGCGCGCCGGGGCGGGCGACGGGCGGCCCGGTGGCGCCGGGGCGGGCCTATATGGTCGGCGAGCGCGGGCCCGAATTGTTCGTGCCGACCGCGAGCGGGCGGGTGGAGACTTTGGGTCCGGCGGGCGGGCGCGAGGTGCGAGTGAACGTGACGATCAATGCGCCGGCGGGGAGCGAGGCGCGGGCGTTGGGCGCGAGCTCAAGGCAGGTGGCGCGGGCGGTGAAGGCCGCGTTGCAACGAGTGGATT
>JBBSLM010000116.1:0-6617 GCA_038255245.1 Sphingomonadales bacterium | reverse complement strand
TGTCGTTCGGCCGCAAACGCTTTTCCCGAAGAGTCCGAACGGGTTATACCCGGCGCATGACAGGCGGCCCATCATGCAAGCCGATGCTCGCGCATTGAGTGAAGAGCGGCCCCGGCGTTTTGCTTTCGAAGAGCAGGACGTTGGCACTGCAGCGCCTGACGGCGCGCGCAAGGACGCTTTGTTCGCGCAAGTGTCCGGACTTCATTCCGGTCTGATCACCCGCATCGCGCTTTCATATGAGGCCGATCAGGCGCTGCGCCGCGATCTCGTTCAGGACATCTTGCTCGCCATCTGGCTGGCGCTCGATTCCTATCGCGGCGATTCGTCGTTGAAGACCTTCGTCGCCGCGATCGCGCAGAAACGCTCCATTTCCCACGTCACCCGCCGTGCCCGCGAGCCGAAGCAGGAGCTGCTGACCGACCATTTCGTCTCGGCCGCGCTCTCGCCGGACGAGATTGCGGTGCAAAACGATCTTAAGAAGCATCTGATAGTGTCGATCCAGAAGCTGCCCATTCCGCAGCGAGAGGCGATCGTGCTCTGCTTCGAAGGTTTCAGCTATAGCGAGATGAGCGAGGTGCTGGGGATCAGCGCCAATGCCGTCATGCTGCGCTGCCAACGCGCGAAGGCGACCCTCAAGGCGATGATGGACGCCCGGTGACGGGGGACGAATATCGCGACCTTGCCGCGCTCTGGAGCGCGTCCGCGGCCGACGGCGACCGCCACGATTTCGCCCGGGCAGCGAAGCGGACTCCGGGGCTGGCGCGGGCGGCGATCTGGGGTGAATTGGGGGTCGTGGTGCTGCTCGCCGGGACGATCACGCTGGCGATCGTCTGGAATCTCGGCGCGTCGACGCTCCTGGTTGGCAGCCTGATTCTCGTCCTGCTCGGCTGGTCCGCATGGAAGAGGCATCATCTGGGCGGCGTCACCTTGCTGATCGACACCAGCGACCGGCTGTCCTTCCTGCGCAGTTCGGTGCGGGCGAAGGAGGCGGAACTGAACCGTTCGGCGATCGGGCTGGCGCTGATCCTGCCGGTGACCTTGCTGACCATGCTGCTCGGCTTCACCTTGCGCGGCGAACAGGGGGAGGGGGAACTGGCCGCTTTCCTGTCGGCGGTGCTGACCACGCCGCGCGGGCTGGTCTCGCTCGGCTTCCTGCTCTGCGCCTTGATGCTGTTGAGTGTCTCGCACCTGCGCCTGACCGGCGAAGTGAAGCGCTTGCGGCAGCTGCGCGACGATTATGCGAACGAGGCGGAACTGGACCGCTTCCTCAGCCCCTGAACCTGCCGGATACGCCGAAATCTGCGCTAAGTTCCGGATCATGGTAAATTTTTTCTTAACCATAGCGACAGTTTTCCCTCCGACCGGAGACTAACGGTATTGGGGAACGTGTGTTCTGTTCACGCGCGGCCCGTTTGAAGAGGGACCCGGCTCGTCCGGCTACCGCGAAAGACGGAGCGCGCACGGCGGTTTGGCCAAGCCGGGACAGCGCGCTTTTCCCCTTGTCGGACGACACAATGTTGAGGGGAATATCATGAAGAAGAAGATCGACGTCCGGGCTCTCCCGGAGCTCGGAACGAGCGTCGGCATGCAGGGTTCGATGAAGCAGAAGGAGGTCGGTGGTCCGATCTGCCTCGGCATCATCGTCGGCATTGTCATCGCGTTCTGATGCACATTGGGGAGGGGTGGTTCGCTGCCTCTCCCCTTTTACCTTGTTCAAATAACGCCTAGCGTCGCCCGATGATTGCCAGCGAGCAATTAGCCTCTTGGCTCGGCGACCGCGACCGCCAGGTGCGCTCGCACGCCGGCGTCCAGGCTTTCGTCGAAACATGGAGCGGTTCGCCATTGATGGGGGAATTGCACCGCGACCTCGAGGCGATGGCCGATCCGACGCCGCAGCAGCTTTTGGCTGCCGCCCGAACCTTCCTCGACCGCGCCGGTGACCTGGATGCCTTGATGCAGGCGCTGATCGCGCGGGTCAGGGCCGATCCCTTCTTCATCCCGCCGATGCATCCGCTGACCAGCGAGATCCACAACGGGCTTTTGCTCTTCCACCACAAGCATTTGTCGATCGGCATGGGCGTGACCGGCGTCGACATGCTGGCGGCGAAGAAATCCAAGCGGCGGGGGCCGGCCTCGATCGGCTTCACCGGCGTGTGGAACCTGTTCCGCTACGTGAAGTCGGGCGAGGCGACCGTGTCTTTCTGGGAAACCGACCCGATCGGTCCCGATTTTTCCGCTGCTAGCGCGGGCGCGCTGCGCTTCACCGGCCGTCGCCGCATCGCCGATGGCGAGGAGATCGTGATCGATGGCGGCTACCAGAGCTTCATCGTCGATCATGCGACCAGCGACATGCTCTACATACAGGCGATGGTGCGCGCGGGTGCCGCGCCGCTGACAGCCGAATATGACAGCGACACGCGCGCCTTCATCGGCGCGACCAGCACTGACGAGGCAAGCTCGCGGGTGCAGATGATGGCGACTTTGTTGCGGGAGATGGGCCGGGAGGATGCGGTGCCGGTGCTACGGGAATCGCTGAAAAGCCCGCATTTCTACACGCGCTGGCACATCATGCGCGAGTTGCTCGCGCTGGATGCCGACGCGGTGCTGCCGGATTTGAAGCTTATGGCGGCGCAGGACCCGCATGCCGAAGTGCGCGCCGCCGCAGCGCAGACGCTTTCCTTATTCTTCGACCAGCAGGAACCGGCGCAGGAGGCGGTCGCATGCCCCGCCTGATCGACGCGCCCACCGACGAAGCGATGGAATTGGCCGATCTGGTCGATCTGCTCGAAACGGACGGCTTCGACCCGCGCGACGAGGATGCATTCGCGGCCTGGGGAGCGTCTCTCAAGAAGCTCGGCAACAACCGCAATTTCCTCGCCGATCTGATGATCGATGAGCTGAAGCAGCGCTGCGACGGCCAGGTCGAGGGCAATCAGTACAGCGCCCAGGTCGTCATGCTGCACGTCGGGCCGCGCTATTTCATGCGCGCCAATCTGTGGCCGGCCGAGGCGGATACGGTGGTGCGGCAGAGCGGCACCGACCCCTTTTTCTACCACGTGCCGCACGACCACAATTTCTCGTTCCTGACCGTCGGCTATTTGGGGCCGGGCTATTGGAGCGATTATTACGAATATGATTATGGCGCCGTGACCGGTTTCCCGGGGGAGCAGGTCGAGCTGAAATTCATTGAGAAGACGCGGCTCGAGCAGGGCAAGGTGATGCTCTACCGCGCGCACAAGGATATTCACCTGCAGCTGCCTGCCGATGCCTTGTCCGTGTCGCTGAACATCGTCGAGGCGAGCCACACGACCAGTTTCCGCGATCAATATCGCTTCGATCTGGCCACCAATTCGATTGCCGGAATCATGACGCGGACGTCGCTGGAGCCGTTGCTGATGGTCGCGGCGCATCATGGCGGCGGCAACGGCATCGACCTGCTCGACGATTTCGCCGCGAGCCATCCGAGCGACCGGGTGCGCTGGTCGGCCTTGCTGGCGCGCGCCGGGGCGACGGCGAACCTGGACGAGCGCCAGGCGCTGCTGGAGCGCGGCACGCGCGATCCCAACCGGCTGGTCGCATCGATGGCGCGGGCGGCGGCCGACAGGCTCGCGGCCGGGCGGGAGTGGATTGAAACGGCGCCGCTGGCTGGAGCCGAAGCTGGCTGATAGCGGTCGCGCCATGTCGCGGCGTCTGTTCCTCCTCGGCCGCCGGCTCGCCCGCCGGACGGCGTGACCCCTCAGCCGCGCTGGGCGGCGACGTAGTCGAGAATGTCCGCCGGGGTGCGGAACAGGGCGTCGGGCTTCAGCCCGCTCAGCACCGATTCGCTGGCATAGCCCCACAGGACAGAGCCGCAGCGCATGCCGACTTCGCGCGCCGCATCGATGTCGCGCGTCTCATCGCCGACGGCGAGCGCTTCGCGCGGAGACACTTTGAGCTTCTTGAGCACCCGGCGGAATTTCGGCGCCTTGCCGAAAAGGGAGGAGCCGCAGGCGAACAATTCGATGCGACTGGTATTTTCCGGGCCCAGGATGATGCGCGCATTCTTCTCGGCATTGGACGTGACCAGCGCGATCTTCACCCCCGTCGCGGCGAGTTGCTCAAGCAGGTCGGGCGTGCCGGGGAACAGTTCGAATTGCTGCGCATGTTCTGCGACCAGCTGGCGGACATAGCGCGCGATCCGGGGCAGCTTCCAGCGCGGGATGCGCAAATGCTCGATCACTTCGCGTGAGCTCTTGTGGCGCAATGTTTCCACCTCGCCCGGATCGACGGAGCGGAATTTGAAGCGCTCGGAAAGGTGATCGACGACGGACAGAAACCAGTCGCCGCTGTCAGACAGCGTTCCGTCGAAATCGAAAATGACGAGCCGAATTGGCTGCTTCTCAGCCATCGGCCCGTCCGTCACCCGTAAACAAGCATTCCATCCATTGCTGCTTTGCGTTGGCTAGACCCTATGAGCGATCCGCGCGCGATGCGCCAGCATAGACAATTCCGACAAAGCGCACCCAGCTTCGACCAGCGGAAGGGGAGATATTCCACCCCATCGCCAGTCATGCTATGATCGCTGGCGGTGGGCTCCTGAGAAGAAGGAGATTTCGATCATGTTACGCCGTGGTCTCTGTCTCGCCGTCGCGCTTGTCGCACTTCCACTTCCCGCGGCGGCAGGCGTCGTCGTGCTGGGCGCCGGCAACGCCCGGATGTGCTACCTCGCGGCCGAATCGACCGTGCGTCCGCGGGTGGACGATATGCAGCGTTGCGACGATGCTATTGCCGAGGAAAGCGCCGACTTGACCCGCCTGGTTTCGACCCACGTCAATCGCGGCATATTGCGTCTGCGCCGCGGCGACACCGCGGGCGCGATGCGCGATTTCGACGAAGCGACGCGCCTCGATCCCGCCGAGCCGGAAGCCTATCTCAATCGCGCCGGCGTGCTGCTGCGCGACGAGCAGGCGGCCAGCGCGATCGCGCAGTTCGATTCGGCGATCGCCCGGCAGACGAGACGCCCGGCGCTTGCCCATTATGGCCGCGCCGTCGCCTATGAGGAAGCGGGCAATCTGCGCGCCGCTTACAATGATTATCGCCGCGCCAGCCAGCTCGCGCCCGGCTGGGAAGAGCCGCGCGTCGAACTGACCCGCTTCCGGGTGGTGCGCAACTGAGCCGCGGCGGATAGCCGGGCAGCTCAGGAGCCAGGAACGAAATTAGGTCTGCCGCTTTCGGGCGGGGTGGGGTAGGCGGTGCGCCTGCAACGCCCCGTTCGAAGGAGGAAATCATGGCCTATACGCTTCCCGATCTGCCTTACGCCAAGGACGCGCTCGGCGAATATATGTCGGCCGAGACGCTGACCTTTCATCATGACAAGCATCACAACGCCTATGTCACCAAGACCAATGAGCTGGTCGAGGCGAAGGGCCTTGGCGGCCGCAGCCTGAGCGAACTGATCCGCCACGCCAGCAGCGCCGGCGACAAGGGCCTGTTCAACCAGTCGGCCCAGATCTGGAACCACAGCTTCTTCTGGCTCTGCCTGGCGCCGCCGGAAGGGCAAAGGCCCACCGGCCGCCTCGCGGAGATGATCGACGCCGATTTCGGCTCGACCGACAATTTGCTCGCGGAAATGAAAAAGGAAGCGGTCGGGCATTTCGCCAGCGGCTGGGCCTGGCTGGTGCTCGACGGCGATCAATTGAAGGTCACCTCGCTGCACGACGCCGACACGCCGGTCGCCTATGACGAAATGAAGCCGTTGCTGACGCTCGATGTGTGGGAGCACGCCTATTACATCGACTATCGCAACGCCCGCCCGGACTTTGCCCAGAAGGTGCTCGGCAACATCGTCAACTGGGACTTCGTCGCGCAAAATCTCGACGGCAACGGCGTGAGCCGGGCCGATCAGGAGGGCTGAAAATCCCCCCCTGCATTTGCAGGGGAGGGGGACCGCCGAAGGCGGTGGAGGGGCCGCTGCCGTAAGGCAGCGGTCTTCCTCGTTTCTGGAAAAACCCTCCCCCGGCTCAAGGCCGGGGTCGGCCCCTCCACCACTCGCTTCGCGAGCGGTCCCCCTCCCCGAGAAAACTCGGGGAGGAATAAGCTACGCCTTCAGCCGATACCCCGTGCGGAAGATCAGGCTCACCAGCCCCAGGCACACCACCAGCAACGCGAACGTGATCCCGAGGCTCACGCCCACCGGCATGTCGGCGGTGCCGAAGAAGGTCCAGCGGAAGCCGCTGATCAGATAGGCCATCGGGTTGAAATAGGTGATCGTCTGCCACAGCTCCGGCAGGTCGCGCAGCGAGTAGAAGGCGCCGCCCAGGAAGGTCAGGGGAGTCACCACCAGCATCGGGATGATCTGCAGCTGCTCGAAGCCCTTCGCCCAGACGCCGATGATGAAGCCGAACAGGCAGAAGGTGAAGGCGATCAGCAGCAGGAAGGCGATCATCAGCAGCGGGTGCGCGATCTGCACGTCGACGAACAGATGCGCGGTGGCGAGAATCACCAGCGCCACGATCGTCGCCTTGGTCGCCGCCGCGCCGACATAGCCGACCACCGTTTCCAGCGGCGACAGCGGCGCCGACAATATCTCGTAGATCGTGCCGGTGAAGCGCGGCATGTGGATGCCGAAGCTGGCGTTG
>JBBSLM010000115.1:0-5000 GCA_038255245.1 Sphingomonadales bacterium | reverse complement strand
TTTGAAGCAGGGCACCGGGGTCACCGATGGAAGAGACGCAACGAGGTTGGCCAGAAGGCCGGTCCCCGTCGGGTGAAGCGCCATATATGAAGCACTCATTCGTGCGTCAACAGCTTTTTCGCTCTTTTCCGCCAGTTTCGCGCACATCGCGCAAATCCGAGGGAGAGGAGCGAAATGGCCAACATCGCTGCCGGCCGCTTCACTAGCGAGGCCTATATGGTCCGGAAACTCCGGTCCGCAAGGCCTCTTTTTCAAATCTTTTCAAAGAACTCAGCAGCTTAGGCCGAAGTCACAGTCTTCCCGCTCCGCGCTGGCACAAGGAATTTCTTCCCCGAACCGAGGCGTCTGCCATCCGTCTGTCTGCTGCCCCGCGATCATGCCTTCCGAAGAAGACCGGCGACCACCGGGAGGGCGCATATGACGGGGGCCTTCCGAGTCGTCAACCCGGGGAATCGGGAAAAAGGCACGAACCACCCTTGGCGCGACCTTATCCGCCGATGGCTAACCCCTTCTTCACGGCTCTGCGCTAACCCGCGCTCATGGCCTCCGCGCCCCCTCCCGTCGCGCCCTCGGACGCGCCGACCCCTTCGGTGCGCGGGGCCGCGCTGTGGGCGATGGCAGCGCAATATGTGACGTTCGGGGTGACCTTCGTCACCGGTGTCATCATCTCGCGCTTCTTCCTCGGCCCGGAGGAAGTCGGCCTGTTCTCGATCGCGATGGCCGCGGCGATGATCGTCTCGGTCTTCCAGGATTTCGGCATCACCCGCTACGTCGCCGGCGAGCCGGAGCTGGGCGAGGAGAAATTGCGCACCTGCTTCTCGGTCAGCCTGGTGGTGGCGATCGCGATTGGGCTGGCGATCTTCGCCCTCGCCTGGCCTGTGGCGGCCTTCTACGGCGACGACCGGCTGGTACCGATCGTGGCGGTGATCGCCGCTTCCTATTTGCTCGCGCCGTTCGGCATCGTGCCATCGGCGGTCCTCCAGCGGAATATGGATTTCCGGCGGCTGTTCGTCGTCAATTCCGGCTCGATCCTGGCCATGGGCGGGACGGCGGTGGCGATGGCGGCGACCGGCTGGTCGGCGCTTTCCCTCTCCTTCGCCGTGGTCGCGCAAATGGGCGTGAAGGCGATTCTCGGCATCGCCTTGAGCGGCATCCGCCCGCCTTGGCCACTCAGCTTTGCCGGCGCCCGGCCGATCTTCGGCTTCGGCTCCAAGATGATGACGCTCTATGCGGTCGCGGCGGTCGGCCTGCGCTCGCCGGATCTGGTCGTCGGCCGAGTCGTCTCGATCACCGCCACCGGCCTGTTCAGCCGCGCCACCTCGCTCGCCGCCCAGCTCGTCACCTTGCTGACGGGCGCGGTCGGCGCCGTCTTCTACCCGGCCTTCGCCCGGCTGCGCGATCGCGGCGAGGATCTGGCCGCGCCCTATCTGCGAGTCGCGGCCGGCTTCACCGCCGTCACCTGGCCCGGCATGGCCTTCCTCGCCGCCGCCGCCTTGCCGGTTGTCCTCCTCCTGTATGGAGACAATTGGGCCGAGGTCGCGCCCTTGCTGGCGCTGATCGCCATTTCGGAAATCTTCTTCTGCGCGCTGCCGCTGCAGGGCGAATTGCCGATCCTGCTCGGCCGGATGAAGCTGCTGCTGATCGTCAATTTGTTCGAGACGATCGTCTCGATCCTGCTGCTGGTAATCGCCGGCACGATCAGCCTCGAGGCCGCCGCGGCCTCGCGAATCGTCTATGGCGCGGTCTGGTGGGTGGCCTACGCATTCTTGCTGCGCGCGCTGATCGGCCTGAAATGGCGCGCGCTGTTCGATGTCTACGCGCGCGGCCTGATCATCTCCCTTGCCACGATCGTGCCGTTGCTGCTCGTCTATCACTTCGTCGACGGGCCGGAGGCGATCTCCTTCCTCTGGCTGGCGGCCGCCGCGATCGCCGGCTGTTTCTGCTGGCTCGCCGCCTTGTTCCTGATCCGCCACCCGGCGCGACACGAGGTGAGCGGCTTCCTCGAGATCATCCTGAAAGGCGTGCCGCTCAAGCGCTTCCGGATGCAGCCGGCGGAATAGCCGCGCTCGCGCGCTCGAACAGCCAGACCCGAATCGCGCTGGCGAGATTCGCCGGCTGCGGCCCCTCGATTCGTTCGGCGTCGATTCGCGCCACGAGGGCGGAGATCGGCACCCCCTCGCCCACCGCCGCCGCCTTCAGCGCCTCCCAGAAGATTGGCTCGAGGCTGATCGACGTCGCATGCCCGGCGATCATCACCGAGCGTTTCATCGGGGAGCGATAATGGCGGGCCATCCCGCCCTATGTACGAATTTTTTGGGGTAGAGCGAGCATCCCGCCCTTCCTAGACCGTGCCTATGTCGGACGCGCTGCAGATACTGACGGAAAGAGAGAAGCAGACCCTGCGCCTGATGGGCCGCGGCCATGACGCGAAATCGATGGCCCGCAGCCTCGGCCTGTCCGTCCACACCGTCAACGAACGGCTACGGGAAGCGCGGCGCAAGCTCTCGGTTTCCAGCAGCCGCGAGGCTGCGCGCCTGCTGCTCGACAGCGAAACCACCACCCCCGATTCGCTTGGGGACAGGTTTTTGGGGGAAGCCGGGCCCCACGCGGTTCCGGCACAAGATGGCCAGGCGATCGACCGGCAAGAGCGGACGCACCGTTCGCTTTGGGTCATCGCGGGAGTCGTCACCATGTCCTTCATTCTTGGCATCGCAGCGCTCGCCTTGCTGCCGCAATCCGCTTCCGCGCCGGAAACAGCCCGCGCTCAGGCAACACCGATCCAGATCGAAGTCACCCGCGTGGCGCGCGACTGGCTGGCCATCGTCGATGCCGGCCGTTGGGACGAAAGCTGGCGCGCCACCGGCGCATCCTTCCGGGCGATGAATACGCCGCAAGTCTGGGCGCAAGTGTCCGAACAGGGGCGCGTCCCGCTCGGCGCAATCGTCTCGCGGGCCGATCTGTCCCACGAAAGCGTGCCCGCTCCGCCGGCCGGCTATGAGATGGTCAAATTCCGCACCAGCTTCGCAAACCGGCCCAACACGGTCGAAACGCTCACGCTCGTCCGCGAAGGACAGACGTGGAAAGTCGTCGGCTACATCATCGGCTGAGCAGCGTATTTTGCCAGGCGCTGGGCGGCCATCGGCCGCAAGAAAAGATCGGCTTCGCAAGCCGCAAAGGCACGAAGCCGCTAAAGAAGACATTCTTTTCGCGGCTTTGCGTTTTCGCGGCTTGCGAAGCCAAAACCTTCCTCCCGCTGCGCGGGCTCAATACATGTGCTGGCCGCCGTTGATGCTCAGCGTCGATCCGGTGACGAAGCCGCCTTCCTCCGCCGTCAAGAACGTCACGCCCCGCGCGATTTCGCTGGCCTGGCCCAGCCGCCCGACCGGGATCTTGGCGACGATCTTCTCCAGCACCTCGGGCGGCACCGCCGCGACCATGTCGGTATCGATATAGCCCGGCGCGATCGCGTTCACGGTGATCCCGGCGCGCGCGCCTTCCTGCGCCAGCGCCTTGGTGAAGCCGTGGATGCCCGATTTGGCCGCCGCGTAATTCACCTGGCCGTACTGGCCGGCCTGGCCGTTGATCGAGCCGATGTTGACGATGCGGCCATATTTGCGGGCGTTCATCCCGTCCCACACCGCCTTGGCCATGTTGTAGCAACCGCCCAAATTGGTATCGATCACGTCTTCCCAGGCCTTGCGGTCCATCCGCTTCATCGTACCGTCGCGGGTGATGCCGGCATTGTTGACCAGCACGGCGACCTCGCCCAGTTCGCCTTCGACCTGGCCCACGCCGGCGACGCAGGCGTCGTAATCGGCGACGTCCCACTTATAGGCCTTGATCCCGGTCCGCTCGGTGAACTCCCGCGCACGCTCGTCATTGCCGGCATAAGTCGCCGCAACGGTATGTCCCGCCTCCTGCAGCGCCAGACTGATCGCCTCGCCGATCCCGCGCGTGCCGCCGGTCACAATTGCCACTCGACCCATAGAACCTCTCCTTTTTTGTCTCATCCGTCATTGCGAGGAGCGAAGCGACGAAGCAATCCAGAGCCGGAAGGATCAGGATGGATTGCTTCGCTCCGCTCGCAATGACGGAGGCAGGTGAGATGGTCCTATTGAGGGGACAGCCATCCTTCAAGTTCGGTGCCGATGATCGCGCGCAGCATCGCGATGCCGCCGGGCGAATCGTTGAGGCAGGGCAGATAAGCGAAATGCTCGCCGCCCGCCGCGACGAACGATTCGCGGCCCCGGATCGCCAGCTCCTCCAGCGTCTCGAGGCAATCCGATGAAAAGCCCGGCGCGAGGATCGCCACCTGCTTGCGCCCCTGCCCCGGCAGGGCCGCCAGCGTCGCGTCGGTATAAGGCTCCAGCCACTTCGCCCGGCCGAAGCGCGACTGGAAGGTGACCATCACTTCGCGGCCCAGCGCCTCGGACAGCAAGCGCGCCGTCTTGCGGCAGTGGCAATGATAGGGATCGCCCAGCTGCAACGTCCGCGCCGGCATGCCGTGAAAGCTCGCGATCAGCGCGTCCGGCGTGAAATCGAGCGCTGCCAGCTGCGCCGTAACCGCCTCCTTCAGCGCCGCGATGTAGCGCGGATCGTCGTGATAAGGCGGCAAGGTCCGGACCGCCGGCTGCCAGCGCATCCCGGCCAGCGCCCGAAACGCCTCGTCATTCGCGGTCGCGGTCGTGGCCGCGCAATATTGCGGATAGAGGGGGCTAAGCAGTATGCGCTCGCAGCCCTGCGCCTTCAGCGCGGCGAGCCGCTCGGCGATCGCAGGGTTGCCGTAGCGCATCGCCCAATCGACGATCACCTCAGGCCCGAAGGCGCCCTTCAAGCCTTCCGCCTGCGCCCGCGTATTTGCGGCGAGCGGCGAGCCCGCCTCGGTCCAGACCTGTTGATAGGCATGCGCGGATTTCTTCGGCCGCGTGTTCAGGATGATCCCGCGCAGGATCGGCTGCCAGACGAGTTGGGGGATTTCCACCACCCGCCGGTCCGACAGG
>JBBSLM010000114.1:0-6699 GCA_038255245.1 Sphingomonadales bacterium | reverse complement strand
GGGCCGAAGGCGAGATCGGCGACGAGCGACTGGAAGGTCGCCGTCGCCGCGATCGCGACCAGCTCGCCCTCGACCAGATCGCCGTTCAGCGCCCAGGGGCGGGCGGACAATTGCGCGAGCAAGGCGGTGCGGGCGGCGGCGCTGTGCGCGAGCGTGGGCAGAGCGGGGCGCAGCGCGCGCAGCAGGGCGCCCGAGGCGGTGAGCGTCGCGTGGAGGAACTCGCCCTCCCACGGCACCCAGAAGCCGCCGGGATCGAGCGCGACCACCGCCCCTGCCCGCCCGCGCCGCGCCATTTCCAGCACCAGCCGGCCGCCCATCGAGCTGCCCACCATGTCGATCCCGACGAGGCCTTCAGCGACCAGCCAGTCGTTCAGGCTGCGGGCGAGACCGGCGAAGGTGCCGCTGTCGCCTTCCGCGGGCGTCTCGCCATGGCCGGGCAAGTCGATCGCGATCACCTCGCGCCGTTCGGCGAGCGCCAGGGTGATGAGCGACCAGGCGCGCCGGCTGCTGCCGAGACCGTGGACGAGCAGGAGCGGGCGGCCGCGACCGCGGCGAATGTGATTGAGGGACATGGGGGTGGCAACGCGCGGGCGCGGCGGAAGCCCCGGGGCGGCGGGAATAAGATGGCGGGCGCGGGATCGGGTCGCGTTCGGACCGGATACGGAACGAGTTGACCGCACGGGCCGGGGGCGGCGAAGATGGCGGCGGGGGTGGAGATGGGAAAGAAGCAAGAGCCGCTGAGCCCAGTCGCGCTGGCGGCGCATGTCGGCTGGATCGCGATCCTGCTCGGCTATTTCATCTGGAGCGTCGCGATGGGCCGCGGCCTGCATGGCGTGCTGATGCGCTGGCAGATCGAAAGCGGCGGGTCTTATTCGGACCTTCCCGCGATCGTGGCGCATCTGGCGCTGGCCGGACCCAGCATCTGGCTGCTGTTCGGTCATCTGGAAGCGCGCGGCCGGGCGGCGGCGCGATCGCCCGAGGATGACCGCAGGCTGTTCCTGCGCGGGGCGTGGGGGCTGTTCGGCCTGGCCGGGATGCTGCTGGCGGTCGGCATATTCTGCATCGTCATGGCGGCGCGGGCGCCGGGCTATGTGCCGCCCGTGGAGATTGGCGCGACGCAGCTGGCGCGGGGCGATTATCCGCCGGACGCGCCGGTGAAGATGTTCGCGCAGCCCGTGCCGGGCGCCTCTTATTCCTATCGCGAGATCAGGGGGCGGATGGGCTCGATGGAGACCAGCTGGCGCGGCGTGCGGCCGCTGGACGGCATGCCCAACCGGCTCGCGCCGCTGCCGCCGCCGAGCTTGCCGGTCATGCTGTTCAGCGAGGCGAGAGCGGCGGCGCGCGACGGCGAGGAGAAGCTCGCGGACGTGATCCAGGTGTCCGGCCGGGTGGTGAAGAACGGCCTGCCCGCGCTGGCGCGGCGGAAACTGGAGGAGGCCGGCGTGACGATCGCCGAGCCGCATTTCGTGCTGCGCGACGAGGAGGAAGGCGGCGGCTGGCTGGTCGGGATGGGGCTGAGCCTGTTCTTCGCTTTCGCCGCGGGGCTGATCGGGACAGTGATGTTGCTGCGCGGGCTGGGGGTGATTCCGGCGCCGGGGCGGTGACGGCGACGGTTGCCGAGCGTCGCCGGCGCCGCTAGGGGCGGCGGCCCAGCGGACAGAGGAGGGCGTCATGGCACGCAAGCATATCAGCGACGATTTGCCCTGCTTTCGAGGTCACCTCGAAGCGGCGTAAGGGCTTCCCCAGCGAAACCAAGGTGAAACGCGGCCTGCGCTTCGTGCGCGGCGGCGAGAAGGAGCTGGTCGAGAAGCTCGGCCGTGAGGATCCCTGCCCCTGCGGTTCGGGGAAGAGATTTCAAGCGCTGCTGCCTGGACGGAGGCCGGTTTCGACGGGGCCGAGCGGCAGGATTATTGGCGGTGAGGCTTCCGGACTCGGCGCTCCTCCGTCTCCATCCGCCTGACCTCTTCTTCCATGATCGCGTTCCATGGCCGGTTGGGGCCGCTAAGTTGGCGATCGATATCGTCGACGATCGCCTGCGCGTCCGCATCGCCGGTGCGGGCGCGCAGCGCTGCCTGCCGGGCAAGCAAGGCGGCCCTGCGCTCCGGTGCGGGCAAAGCGGCCACCTCCACGTAAAGGCGCACCGCCTGGACCCAGCGGGAATTGTCGGAAGGAACGTCTTCGGATGAACGGGTGAAGGGATGGCCCGCCTGCAGCATGCGCCCTTGGAAATTTTCGAGGAAGAAGAGCACGGTTGAGCCGCGAACGTACATGTAGCGGGTGCAGCCGCCGATATAGGCGAGCGGATGGGCCTGCTCCAGCTCCTCCGGGTTGCTTTGGACCGCAAAGTTCCCTGACGCGATCATGCCGCCAAGCCGCATCCGCTCCGGCAGCGGCCCGCCCTTCAGCGTGGCGACGGGCCGAACGACGAGGGTCGGCTCGGGGCCGTTCATGCCGTCAATGTCCGTGGGGCCGTCCTCGACCACCGCGAGCATGATGGCATCGGCCCGCTCGACCAGCTCGAGGTTCGTGGGCACGCGATAGTCGCCGGAGACGCTGCATGCGATTGCGGGCTGGGCCGCGACGATGAGGACTCCGGTCAGAGCGATGAGCAGGCGGTGCTTCATGGCTGCAGTCTAGAGCGCATTTGCCGCCGGTCCAATGAGCGTTGCACTGTCACGGTCGTCCCCTGCGGGTTCCCGCGCCGCCACCGGGGCGGCGCCGGAACCGCGTCCGCGAGTGTCACCCCATGAGGTTGCTGGCCGCGAGCACCGAGGCGACGCAGAAGGCCAGGCCGGCGGCGGTGAAGTTGATGCGGCCGAAGCTGGAGCCGATCGCGCCGATGATGAAGCAGACCAGGGCGACGATGAGGAGGATATTGGGGAGCGTCATGGCCATGTTCGGTCTCCTGTTGGGTTTATTACGGGAGGACAACGTATCGGAAGCGCGCGATCTTGCAAGGTGAAGCGCTATACGGCCACGTGCGCTGAACTTGCTCCCTTCCGACCCCATCAAGCCAGTCTTGCAGGGCGCCCTTCGCCCGCATCGAGTTGCACATCGATAAGGCTCGTCTCGCCGTCGCAGCGGTGGCAATGGGCATAGTCGAACACCGCGCCGAGCACCCACTCCTGCGTCTTCACGTCCCAATTCGCCCAAGCGTCGCGGCTCACCTCGTCGCCGCCGCAGCGGGCGCAGACGATGGCGATCGGCCCGCTCATCACTCCTCCGCCGGGCCGCCGAGCAGGCCGATGGCGTCCTTGTCTTCGAGCGCCAATTTGGGGGTGGCCCCTTTCGCGCGCTTCGCGACCGTCTTGATCGGTTCGGCGGCGGGAAGGTGCTCGGGCAGCGTTCCGCCGATGCGGCTGATCGCCGCGCGGACTTCCTTGCCGACCGTCTCGTGCGCGTCGATGGCATTGCGCTGGTTGCGGACGCGCTCGCGGGCCAATTTGTCGCGCGTCTGGGTCATGCGGAACTGGTTGGCGGCAAGCTCGGTCGCGTCCATCCGGTCCATCAAATTCTCGCGTTGGCCGATGCCCTTGCGCGCCTTGATCCCTTCATTGCCAAGGCCGCCATAGAGGCCCTTATAGCCGGCGTCGTGAAACACGCCGAACATGCGGCTTTCGACTCCCGCCTGCCGCGCCGCGCCGGACAAGGCCTTGAACTCCTCTGCCGCCTGCTTGCGCATCTCCAGCCGCTCGAGATCGGCGGCGTGGGCTTCCGACAATTCCTGCCGGCGAGTCTGGACGGCGAAATATTCCTGCGCCCGCGCGATCTCGGGCTTACGCGGGTCGCCATTCTGGGCGATCAGATAACAGGCGAAGCGGGAGAGGTGATAATCCTCGACCTCGCGTTCGCTGCCGGAGCCCAGCTCGACCATTTTGCCGGCGCCGGCAAAATGGTGTCCCGGTTTGTTCCCGGACTGCTCGCAGGAGATCATCGCGCGGCTGATCGCTTCGGCGAACCGCCGCCACTGGCTGTAGCCGAGCAGCGCCTGCAGCTCGCGCGCGCTCCAATATTCCGCTTTATGCTCGTTGTTGCGCTTCAGCGCTTCGAAGGCGGAGGCTTTAGTCTCGGCAGGGAGGGGATCGGACATGGGCGCTATCCCGTCTGGAACATAACGGGATCATACATTGCGACGGGCGCGAGTCAATCAGGCCTGTCACAAGCGCGTTGAGTGCACTGTCATCCTAATCCCCCAATCCCGGCGAGAGCTCATGAACTCGCCCGTAGAGCCGTAGTGAGACTAAACCTAGGACGCAGGCCCCACTTTACCGCTCTTAGCGCCAACGATACCCGTTCATTCTTCGGCAATTCAACGAGCCGCGCAAGAACGTGCCCCCGTGTTTCGGGCAACACGTTTGGATCCACCTGCATCTTGAAATTAAAGCTATATTGCTGCTTGGACTCGACGACCTCTAGATTCTCTGAGTGGAAAACCCCGAAAGGCTTAACTTCCCGCAATCCTTCAAATAGAAGATCAGAGATCTCCTTGTCTGGCCCACTATATAAACTCAGGTGAGGAACAGCGTCCGGATAGTCGGGCTTTTCCATATGTGCCGACATGTCTCGAGAACCCACATGTAAGTAAACCGTGTGCCTGTCCTCGGAGTCGAAACGACCTCTCCCCAGCAGGTGCACTTGCTGTACAAAGCTCAGCGCCCGAGGGACATCGATCTTTTTCCGATAGGGCCCCGCTATGGTCACATGGGCGGGCCACTTTTCTCTTGGGTTCAAGATCGCTATGGCGAGATTAAGACAATCTCGAAGTCGGGAGTCTTGAATGTACATAAAGACAAAGTATTTTTCCACTATATCACCAAGTATCTACTATAGCCGTTATCGCCAGAGACGCCCATAATAATTCGATACATCGAGTCGATGAATTGCTTGCTTCTTCCAAAGGCCTCGTCACGATTAGCGTCATTCGCGATCCAATTCAGAACGTCATCCTTTGGTGCATTCATAGCATTAAGAAACCAAGCATATTGCTGGAGCGCAGAATCAACCGGGCCTTCAAGGCTAGCTTTGGACCCCCGTATATCGTTGAGACGCTCAATCGGAGTTCGAGCCGAAATCTGGAGCACCTGCTCCGCACATAATGGCGGCCCCTCCCGAAGCAAAGCGCCCACAAACGAGTAGCATATCAGCAATCGGCTAAATCTGAGCTTCAGGTTCTTTAAATGCCCCTTAGCTCGCTCGTGAGGGTCGTCCTTACGCCATTCACGACCATGCTCATAATTGAGGCAAAGAGTCCTCCAAAAGCGAAGAACATCGTTCAGAACAAATATTGGCCTAAAGTCCGAACTATGGTCGTGAAAGTCGACAAAGTAGCGCTCAATTACTTTCTGCCTAGCTTCATTAAACTGGCTCTCATTGTAAATGTAAGAGCTTTCCAAAATCAATAGCATGCGGCTAGTTAACGCATTGATGTAGTCGTCCTCGCGACTTCCTATGTTTGCCACAACATCGTCAAGATATTGAAAGTGGAGATACTCTCCTCCTCCAGAGAAGTCGGGAAAATCGACCGTTTCCGCTGTTTTGATTACATTGTAAAATGTAGGGATAGAGTGAACCGGTTCAATCAAGTCCTTAGCTTTGCTTCCAAGGACATAAAAGAATGCGTCAAGGTCGGAAAATGGATTTGCCTCTAATCGAGCCAATGAACCCGTCGCATAGATGCAGATCTTTCCAGAAACCGCATCCGGCAGACCAGAAAGTCGAGTGAAAAGTTCCGTTCGAACTGCGGAAATTCTGCGGAGAGAGTCCGCAGAAAGACTATCTATGATGTCGATCGTCAAAGTCGAACTCCAGCTGCCTCAACTCGGATCAACTCGGATGGTGTATAAGCTTTTAGTTTTCAAGGTCCGCCCTTGGGCTAAGGTGGAATAACGCTACTCCGCCGCCATCCCCGCCCGGGTGAACATGTCCTCGCCATCCTCCTTCGCCGCGGCTTCGGCATCCGCGGCCGCGCCGCCGTCGTTCGCCGCCTTTGCGTCCTGGCGTTTGTCGAAGCTGTCCCAGACTTCGTTCCAGGTGCCGCGGGTCGCGGCCTTGGAATATTCGGTGGCGCGCTGTTCGAAGAAATTGGCGTGCTCGACGCCGTTCAGCAGCGGCGCGAGCCACGGCAGGGGATGCTCGTCGACCATGTACATCGGCTTCAGGCCGAGCTGCCCCAGCCGCCAGTCGGCGATGTAGCGGATATATTTCTTGATCTCGGCCGGGGTCATGCCGGGGACGGGGCCCTGCTCGAACGCCAGATCGATGAAGGCGTCCTCCAGATCGACCGTGTGGTGGCACATGTCGCGAATCTCCTTGCGCACCGCCGGGGTGAAGCAGTCGCGCTCCTTGACGAAGGCGTGGAACAGCTTGGTGATGCCCTCGCAATGCAGGCTCTCGTCGCGGACCGACCAGGAGACGATCTGGCCCATGCCCTTCATCTTGTTGAAGCGCGGGAAGTTCATCAGCATCGCGAAGCTGGCGAACAATTGCAGCCCCTCGGTGAAGCCGCCGAACATGGCGAGCGTCTTGGCGATATCCTCGTCCGTATCGACGCCGAAGGTGGCGAGGTAATCGTGCTTGTCCTTCATCTCCTTATACTGGAGGAACATGCCATATTCGCTCTCGGGCATGCCGATCGTGTCGAGCAGATGGCTGTAGGCGGCGATGTGCACCGTCTCCATGTTGGAGAAGGAGGCGAGCATC
>JBBSLM010000113.1:0-6791 GCA_038255245.1 Sphingomonadales bacterium | reverse complement strand
CGGTGGGTCAAAGCCAGATGTGCGCGTTCACCGAAAATGCCGGCCATTTGGGCCAGGGCGGTTGCGGTCACCCGATCCGGCGCGTCCGGCACCAGCGCGGCCACCAGTCCATCGGCATAGGGTTCGACATCCTCCCAATGCAGGAAGCATTGCCCCTTCTCGCCTTTCTTGCGGTCGGCCCCGGCTTTGCCTTTGGTGAGCAAGCGGGTCAGCCGTGACCAGGCGGCGCGGTCCTGTGGCCAGACCAGCAGCGAGGCGCCGTCCATCAGATCGAGACGGCAGCCGGCCACCAGCCGCACGTTCGTCTCCTCACTGCCCCGCAGGGCGCGAACCAGGCCCGCAACGCTGTTCCGGTCGGTAATGCCGAGCGCCCTGTGCCCCAGCAGCGCCGCCGCGACGAACAAATCCTCGCAGGAGGAGACGCCGCGCAGAAAGGAGAAATGGCTGGTGACCTGCAATTCGACGTAGCTCACCCCGACATCCCTTGCAGCCACCAGCTCAGATCGCCGGTGCGTGGATCCACGCCGTCGCCCTTGCGGAAGAGCCAGAAGCGGGCGCCGGCTTCGTCCTCCACCTGGAAATAGTCGCGCACGGCGTCGCTTTCGGCCCGCCGCCGCCACCATTCGCCATGGATGCGCTCCGGCCCATCGGCGCGCGCCACGCGATAGGCCCGACCCCGCCAGGTGAAGCGCCGGGGCGGCTGGTCGGGCAGCAGGGCGATGACGCTGCTCAGCGGCTCGGGCCGGCCCAGCAACCGGGCCGGGCGTGGCCAATCCGGCCAGCCGGCGACGCCGCTCAGCGGCTCGACAAGACGGACGCTCCGTTCCGGCACGTCGCTTTCAACGCCGCTCATGCGGTACAGGCGGCGCGCGCCGAGGCGGCCGGCGAGGCAATCGACCAGGATGGCCAGATCGGGAAACGGCCTCTCGCCGTCCAGCGCATTCGGGATCGCCCTGGCGCCGAGCGGTTCGACCCGCAGGGCCATAAGGGCGATCCGCTCGATCCCGAAACCGGGGTCGATCTGCTCGATCCTGGGCAGCAGCAGGCGCAGCAAATGGGGGCCGTCGCGGGTCGCCCTGGCGGTGCCGACCTGCGTTTCCTCGGTTTGGTTGTCGACGCGCAGACAAGTGAGGCCGAGGCGGCGCAGGCCGAGCCCGGCTTTCGCCAGATCGGCGACCAGCCGCGCCATCGCATCGGCTATCGCCTGCGCGATCGCTTCCGCGCTGGCGATCGGTTCGGCGAAGCGCAATGTGACCGAAGGCGGTTCTGCCGGGACGATCGGCTCGAACGGCTCGGCGATGCGGCCCAGCGCCTGGTCGAGCCGCCGCAACAAATTGCGGCCGAAACGGCGCTCGAGCGGCGCGCGCGGCATCGCGGCAAGCGCGCCGATATCGTCGATGCCGAGCCTGCGCGCCGCGTCGAGCACATCGCTTTCGACCCGCAGCGCGGCGAGCGGGAAAGCGGCCAGGGCCTGGGCCTCCTTCCGCTCGGGACAAAGGATCAGCGGCGCGGCCCCGAAGCGGGCAAGCGCGTGCGCCGCCCCGGGCGTGGCCGCGACGGCGATGCGGGCGGTGAGGCCCAGGCGCGCGCAGAAGGCCAGGATGCGGCGGCACATCCGCTCCTCGCCGCCGAACAAATGCGTGACGCCTGCAAGATCGAGCCACAGCCCATCCGCGCCGGACACGGCGGCGCGCGGGGTCCAGCGCCGCGCGGCCCATAAGGCAAGCCGCTCGAGCAAGGCCGCATCCCGCTCCGGCTGCGCCTCGCTTACTTCCAGCTCCGGAACCAGCGCCCGGGCATGGGTCAGCGTCATGCCCGGCACGAGACCGATCGCGCGTGCCCCGGGGGAAATTGCCCCGAGCAGAATGCGATTGCCCACTTTGTGGGACGTCGCGAGCGGAGCTTCTTTCGGATCGGGCCGGGGGCCAGATCCTCGACCGCCTGCGCCCACCGGCCCGGAAAAGATGACGCGGGCAGGCTCATCGCGCCGGCCCAGTTCGTGCTTTGCCGGCTGCCCGCTCCCCGCCCAGCGCGCCCCGGGCCGCCAGCCGCCGCCGCGCGGGCAGGAACAGCTGCCGATGCGCTCGCCGGCCTTCGGCGCAGATGGGGAGGGACCCGGCGGTTGCGCCTGCCGCCAATGAACCGCTGGTTCCGGCGATCGCGCCGCCGGTTGCCTTTCAAGCTGCCCGTCGCTCCAGCGCATCCGCTCGATCGCGAGATCCGGAAAATAGAGCGAAGCGAGCCTTGGCATCGGGGGCCTCCAGGAGCCAATCAGCAGGATTGCCGCCGCGCTGGCGGGTAAGGGTGACGGCGAAGCAGGCGCGGCCGAGGCCTTCGTGACGAAGCGGCGCGGACGGCGCCGAGCCGATCCGCCAGCGCGTTACCGCCGGTGAAGGCTCGGCGAGCGGGTCGCGGTCCGCTTTCTTCCAGCGGCGCAGCAGCAGCGCCATCGTCCCGCCTTCCTCGGCAGCGAGTTGCAGCCGGCGTCCCGCCGCCATCGCGCAGCGCCCCACCTCGCCGATCACCGCGGCGAGCCCGCCATGGCGCAATCCTTCCTCCAATACCGCCAGCACCTCGGCATCGTCGCGGCATTCGGCGTAGAGCAAACGGTCGGGTGGCAGCCCGGCCTGGGCCAGCCCCGGCGCGAACAGGTCGCGACGGGCGAGTGCCCAGAGCACCTGTCCGCGCGGATCGGTCGCCGCCTTGCGCCCCGCAAGCCCGGCCAGAAACAGAGTGGCGGAAGCATCGTCGGACAGAGCGGGACTTGCCGCCGCGACGTCGTGCATGGCCGCCACGGCCAGCCCGCCACCGGCCAGGCGCGTGTCCACCGCCTCGATCCCGAACGGCAGCACCCCGTTCTGGCCGGGCAAAGCGAAACCTTCGATCGTGCGTATCTCGGCGCGCAGGGCGGCAAGATGCTCGGTCTGGAAAGACGGTAGCGGCATAAGCGAATCGACTCAGTTGTTCGCTTTATGTTCCGCTTGTGCCTCGAATGAGTCAATCGGCTAGATTGGGATCGCGGCCACTCGACATTCAGAAAAGCCGCTCCATACAGGCGCGATGCCTTTCCGCGCGCTGGCTCTTGCCGCTTTCCTTGCTTTCGCTCCCGCCACCGCTTCCGCCCAGTCGGCGGCGCCTGCCGCCGCGCCCCAGCCCGGCTGGCTCTATCGCGGCAGCGACCTGCCGCCCGATCCGGCCTGGCGATTCGGAACGCTGCCGAACGGCGTCCATTATGCCGTCCGCCGCAACGGCCGGCCGGAGCGGCAGGTGTCGATCCGCGTGCGCATCGCCGCCGGTTCGCTGCACGAACAGCCGAACGAACAAGGCTGGGCGCATCTGGTCGAGCATCTCGCCTTCCGGGGCTCCGCCAATTTCGCCGACCGCGAGGCGCGCCACATCTGGCAGCAATTGGGCGCCAGCTTCGGCAGCGACACCAACGCCTTCACCGGCACCACCCAGACTTTCTACCAGCTCGATCTGCCCAATGCGGACCGCGAAAAACTGGACCGCAGCCTGCACGTCATGGCCGACATGCTGTCCTCCGCCAATTTCGATCCGGCCGCGGTCGAGGCGGAGCGGGGCATCGTCAAGGCCGAGAAGGAAAGGCGGGCGGAGCTTGGCGTGCGCGTCGGCGAAGCCGGGCGGCGCCTGTTCGCTCACGGCCTGACTTTCGCCACGCGCGAGACGATCGGCACCGACGAGACGCTGAACGGCGCGACCGCGGACGGTCTGCGGGCTTTCTACCGGCGCTGGTACCGGCCGGAGCGGGCGACCGTGATCATGGTCGGCGATCTCGATCCCGCCACCATGGTGCAGCTGATCGAAGCGCGTTTCGGCGGCTGGCGCGGGCAAGGCGCCGCGCCCGCCGAGCCCGATTATGGCCGGCCCGCCGCGCCGCCTTCGCCGGTCGATGAAGTCGCTTATCCCGGTGCGCCGCTCTCCGCGACCATCGCCTGGACCCGGCCCTATGTCGCCGCGCCGCCGACCCGCGCCGCGCAGCAGGTCGCGCTGGAGGAAATGCTCGCCACCACCATCATCAATCGCCGGCTGGAGCGCCGCGCGCGGGCCGAGGCGGCCTATATCGGCGCGGGCCTCAGCCGCAACGAGCATCCCGGCACCGCCGACATCACCCAATTGTCTGTGACGGTGCGCGGCGATGCGTGGCGCGAGGCGCTGGACCAGGCCTTTGCGGTGATCGCCGATGCCCGCCGCGCCCCGCCCAGCGCGGCCGAGATTGCGCGCGAAATGGCCAATCTGCAGACGGCGGCCCGCGCCGGGGTGGAAGCCGAGCCGACAATGTCGTCGCAGCTGCACGCGACGCGTTTGGTCAACGCCGTCGACCAGCGCGAAGTCGTGCTGGCCGCCCCGGCGACGCTGGCGTTGCTCGAAACGCTTGCCCCCGCCATGACGCCCGAACGGGTCGCCGCCGCCACCGAACGGCTGTTCGCGGATGCGACGCCGCGCCTGCTGCTGCTTTCGCCGACTCCGGTCGAAGGCGGCCGCGCGCGGCTGGCCGAAGCGCTGGCGGCGGCGGAGCGCGCCTTGCCGTCCGAGCGCGGCGACGAGCGCATGGTCAGCTTCGATGCCCTGCCGTCCCCCGGCGCGCCGGGCCGCGAGACCGGGCGGGAGCGGATCGAAGATCTGGACGTCACCATCGTCCGCTTCGCCAACGGCTCGACCCTGACCTTCAAGCCGACCCGCTTCGACGAAGGCCGGGTGTTCGTCCGTCTGCGTTTCGGCAACGGCGTGTCGGGGCTCGATCCGGCCCGGCCTTCCCTCAGCTGGGCGGCCGGCTTCGTCGGGCCGTCGGGCGTCGGCGATTTCGATCTCGACGCGATGGAGCGGCTGCTGACCGGACGGCGGATCGGCATGTCGTTCGGCCTGGACGAAAATGCCTATCAATTGTCCGGCGCGACCAGTGCGGCGGATCTGCGCGATCAGCTGCGGCTCCTGACGGCCAAGCTCACCCATCCGCGCTGGGACCCGGCCCTGTTCCGCCGCTTCCAGACCAACGCGTTGCAAGGTTACGAGCTGCAATTTTCCACCGCGGCCGGGCGGGGCCAGCGCGAACTCTCCGGGCTCGTCCGGCCCGGCGACGCCCGCTTCGCGCCGCTGTCGCGCGAGGCGCTGACCGGCGCGACGCCCGAAGCGCTGCAGGCCTTTTTCGCGCCGCGCCTGGGCGAAGGCCCGGTCCATGCGGTGATCGTCGGCGATGTTTCGCTCGACCAGGCGGTCGCGGCGATGCGCGACACGATCGGTGCGTTGCCCGCTCGTTCAACGCCGTCGCTACCAGTGGATCCCGCCGCGACCCGGCCGCCCGCGCCCAATCCTGAGCCCGCACGCTTCACCCACAATGGCGATCCCGCGCAGGCCTTTGCGGTGATCGGCTGGTCCACCGTCGGCGGCAGCGCGGACGTGAAGACCCGCCGCGCGCTCGCCCTGGCCGGCAACATGCTGCAGGCGCGGCTGTTCGAAAGCCTGCGCGAAGCGGCAGGCGCGGCCTACTCGCCCAGCGCCACGCATCTGACCTCCGACACCTTCCACAATTGGGGCATATTCTATGCCGCGTCGGAAGTGCGGCCGGACCAGGTGCCTGTCTTCCTGCGCATCGTGCGCGAGACGGTCGCCGAGCTCGCCGTGCGCCCGGCGGCGGCGGACGAATTCGCCCGGGCGCAGAACCCGGTGGTCAGCGGGATCGAGCGGCGGCTGATGACCAACAACTATTGGCTGGACGCGATCGAGGATGTCGCGACCGATCCGGTCGCGCTCGCTGAAGTGCGCTCCTACCTCGCCGATTATCGCGGGCTGACGGCGGAGGATGTGCGCGTGGCCGTCGCGGCGCATGTCGCCGATGCGGGCGACTGGTCTATGGTCGTGCTGCCCGCGCGGGGCACCGCGGAGCCGCCCGCGCGTTGACACCGCCTGCCCCGGGGTGAAAAGGCAGGGCAATGGCTGCCAGCGCCCAGCAGGCCGCCCCCCGCTCAAGGGGGCCGACGCCCGCCCAGTGGAATCCGCTGCGGCTGCAACGCCAGCCATTTTTCAAGGACAAGAACAGGGCCTTCTGGATCCTGCAATCGGTCGGCTGGGCCGGCTATTTCCTGCTGCGCACCCTGTCCGGCATCGCCAATGCCTTCGGCTGGAGTTACGTCCTCCATACCGCTTTGCTGACCGCGACCGGTTATTCGGTCACCCTGTTGATGGCGGCCGCCTTCCGCCGGCTGATCCGGGCCAAGCCGATCACCACCTGGGTCGGCTCGATCCTGATCGTCGTCGTCGCGGCCGGGGCCTTCTCGGTCATCGAAACGTCGAGCTATTCCACTTTCGTCTCGCCCGGCGCCGCGCCCGAAGGCATTCGCTTCTTCAGCTCGATCGGCCTCACCGTCGTTTTGCTCGTGGCCTGGGCGGCGCTTTATTACAGCATCAATTTCTACATCATCCTGGAGGAGCAGACCGACCAGCTGCAGCAGCTGGAGCATCAGGCGAGTTCCGCCCAGCTCGCCATGCTGCGCTATCAGCTCAACCCGCATTTCCTGTTCAATACGCTGAATTCCATCTCGACCCTGGTGCTGCTGAAGGACACGGATCGGGCGAATCTGATGCTGTCGCGGCTGTCCTCCTTCCTGCGCTACACTTTGGTGAACGAGCCGACAGGCACCGTGACCCTTGCCCAGGAAGTCGAGACGCTGAAACTCTATCTCGAGATCGAGAAAATGCGCTTCGAAGACCGGCTCCAGCCGCGGTTCGAGATCGACCCGCAGGTGGAAAAAGCGCGCCTCCCTTCGCTGCTGCTG
>JBBSLM010000112.1:0-6804 GCA_038255245.1 Sphingomonadales bacterium | reverse complement strand
GGGACGAAGAAGGTCTCGATGCGGGCAATCTTCAAGGGGCACCTCGACGGGGTTGAGCAACATGTACATTTATCTGATAAATCCCCGCTAGCAAGCGGGCGCGGGCTCTGCCAGAGACTCTGCGGGACTTTGGGCCACCCACTTCAGGCAGGCAGATGAGCTGGCGAGACGGATATATCGCGGTCGATTGGGGCACCACCAACCGGCGCGCCTACGCGGTCGACGCCGGCGGACGGGTGACGGCTGAGTTCGAGGACGAGCTTGGCCTGATGGCGGTGCCCGCGGGCGGCTTCGAGGCGGCGGCGGCGGAAATCACCACGCGGCTGGGCGACCGGCCGATGCTGCTGGCCGGCATGGTCGGCTCGAATCGGGGCTGGCGGGAGGCGGCCTATGTTCCCTGCCCCGCCGGCGCGGACGAACTCGCCGCGAACCTGCTTTGGATCGAACCCGGGCGGATCGGCATCGTGCCCGGCGTCTGCCAGGCGGGTGCGGCCGGGGCCGACGTGATGCGCGGAGAAGAGGTGCAGGTACTGGGCGCGGTCGCGGCCGGGCTGGCGCCGCCGGACTGCCTGGTCTGCCATCCGGGCACCCACGCCAAGTGGATCAGGATGGAGGGCGGCCGTATCGCATCCTTCCGCACGATGATGACGGGCGAATTGTTCAGCCTGCTCGGCAAGCACAGCATATTGGCGGATCAACTGGGTGGAGAAGCCGCGCCGGACGCGGCGTTCCGGGACGCGGCGCGGGACGCGCTGGGCGGCGCGGAGTTGCTGGCGGGATTGTTCGGCGTGCGCGCCCGCTATCTGCTCGGCGAGAGCAAAGGCGACGGTGCGTCCTTCGCCAGCGGCCTGCTGATCGGCAGCGACGTGCGGGCGGGACTGAAACTGGACGACGGCGGCGGACCGATCGTGCTGATGGGCCGCCCCGATCTGTGCGCGCTTTATGCCGCCGCGCTGGCCGAGGCGGGGCGCGCGACGATCGAGGTGGACGGCGCCGACGCTTTCCTGGCGGGAATCCATATGCTGACGGAGATGCTGTGATGGACGCGCTTGCCGCCTTCCGGGCCCATTTCGCCGCCTGTCCCCTGGTGGCGATCATCCGCGGAGTGGCGCCCGACGAGGCGGAAGCGATCGGCGGCGCTCTGGTCGAGGCAGGCATCCGGATCATCGAAGTCCCGCTCAATTCGCCCGAGCCGCTGAAGAGCATCGAGCGGCTCGCCACTGCCTTTGGCGGCGAAGCGACGATCGGCGCCGGGACGGTGCTGAGCGGCGAGGATGTTCGCCGGGTCGCGGGGGCCGGCGGCAGGATCATCGTCTCGCCCGGCTTCGACGCCGAGGTGGTGGCGGCTTCGCTCGCGGCAGGGCTGGTGGCGTCGCCCGGCTATTTCACGCCGAGCGAGGCGTTCGCGGCGCTGAAGGCCGGCGCGCATGTGCTGAAGCTGTTTCCCGCGGAAGCCGCGCCGCCGGCGGTGGTGAAGGCACAGCGGGCGGTACTGCCGCGCTCTGTGCCGCTGATCGTGGTCGGCGGGGTCACGCCGGAGAAGGTTGCGGCTTATCTTGAGGCCGGCGCGGACGGCTTCGGGCTGGGCGGTGCGCTCTTCAGGCCCGGGCAGGATGCGGCGATTGTGCGAGCCCAGGCGGATGCCTTCGTCGCGGCGGTGAAGGCCGCGCGATGACGGTCAGGATCGCCATCATCGGCTTCGGCAAGATCGCGCGAGACCAGCATGTCCCGGCGATCGCGGGCGACCCTGATTGCGAATTGGTAGCGGTGGTCAGCGGCAGCGGCGATCCCGGCATCGGCGTGCCCTGGTTCCAGACCCCGGCGGAATTGTTCGAGCGGATGGTGGGCCAGGTCGACGCAGTCGCGATCTGCACGCCGCCGGTGCCGCGCTACGCCATCGCCCGCGACGCGATGCTGGCGGGATTCGACGTCCTGCTCGAAAAGCCGCCCGCGGCGACCTTGGGCGAGATCGCGCATCTGCTCGAGCTTGCGGTCGAGCGCGACCGCACCTTGTATGCGACCTGGCACTCGCAGCATGCGGCTGGGGTCGAGCAAGCCGAAGAGGCGCTGCGCGGTCAGGAGATTGCCGCGCTCGAGATCATCTGGCGCGAGGATGTGCGCAAATGGCATCCGGGGCAGGAATGGATTTGGGCGGCGGGCGGCTTCGGCGTGTTCGATCCGGGGATCAATGCGCTGTCGATCGCGACGCGGATCCTGCCAATGCCATTGTTTGTACGTGGGGCGCGACTGACGACTCCCGCGAACAAACAGTCACCGATCGCGGCGCAGTTGAGCTTCGGCGACGGGATGAACGCGGTCTTCGACTGGCGCTACGAGCAAGGCGAGGAATGGACGATCCGGGTCGAGACCAAAGCTGGCCGCCGGATCGAGTTGCGTGACGGTGGCGCGCGCTTGGTGATCGACGGCGCCGAGCAGTCGGTCGGCCAGCACGGCGAGTATCCGTCCATCTACGCCGAACTCGCCAGGCTCGTCGGCGCCGGCATCAGCGCGGTGGATATGGAGCCGCTGCGGATCGTCGCCGACGCCTTCCTGGTCGGCGCGCGCGAGCAGACCGAGCCGTTCGCGTGATCGCGTCACGGCCTTCCATCGATCCGATTTATGTGATTGATCGTCCACGCGAACATGGACGGGCACATCCGGAGGAAAGGCGAATGGCGAGCGTCACAGGCCTGCACGATGCCGGGCCGGCGGGACGAAATCTGACTTACGGGCTGCTCGATGCCTTGGGCCGCGCGATCGTTACCGGCCGCTACGACGATGCCGAATTTCCGACCGAAGCCGAACTTGCCAAGCAGCATGCGGTGAGCCGTTCGGTCACGCGCGAGGCGGTGAAGATGCTCACCGCCAAGGGTTTGCTCACCGCCCGCCCGCGCAAGGGCACGACGGTGCAACCGTCCTCGCGCTGGAATCTGTTCGACACCGATGTGCTGCGCTGGTTGCTCGAGCGCAAATTCTCGCTGGAGCTGCTGCGCCAGTTCACCGAGCTTCGGGTGGCGATCGAGCCGGCGGCCGCGGCGCTGGCGGCCGGCGCGGCGGATAGCGACGGCATCGCCGCCATACGGGCGGGCTATGAGCGGATGGAAGCGGCGGAGACGGGCAATGACGATCCGCTCGACGCCGACATCGCCTTCCACATCGCCATCCTGGTTGCCTGCGCCAACCCGTTCTACATGCAGTTTCGCGATCTGGTGGAGACGGCGCTGCGCACCTCGATCCGCTTCACCAACCGTTTCAAGGGCCGCACCGCCAGCCTGCCCCAGCATCTCGCCGTGCTGAGCGCGATCGAGCAGCGCGATGCCGAAGGCGCCGCGGCGGCGATGGCGGGGCTGATCGCCGACGTGATGATCCTGATTTCCGACGCGGAGCGCGCAGCCTGACATGCATTGCATTGCCGACGTTGGCGCCATTCTCGGCGAAGGACCGGTCTGGGTCGAACGCGAGCAGGCGCTCTACTGGGTCGATATCCCCGAGGCGCGCCTGTTCCGCTGGTCGGAGACGGAGGGGGTCCGCACGATCGACACGCTGGTCAACCTCTGCTCATTGGCGCCCCGCGCTCGAGGTGGCTTCGTCGGCGCCGGTTATGACGGCTTTTTCGAGATCGCATTTGAGGACAGGCTGATATGGATTGGCAATCCCGAGGCAAGCCTCGACACCAATCGCTTCAACGACGGCAAGGTTGATCGCCAGGGCCGCTTCTGGGCGGGAACCATGGATCGGTTCGAGCGGGAGGCAAGCGGGTCGCTTTACCGGCTCGATCCTGACCTGATCTGGACTCGCGTCGATAGTGGTTATCGCGTCACGAACGGCCCTGCGTTCAGCCTCAACGGCCGCACCCTCTACCACACCGATTCCGCCCGGCAGCGCGTCTACGCCTTCGACCTCGCGGACGATGGCAGCGTCTCCAGCAAGCGCGTCCACCTGCAGTTCGGCGAGGGCGACTTCTACCCGGACGGGATGACGGTGGATGCGGACGATTGCCTGTGGATCGCCTTCTGGGACGGCTGGTGCGTGCGGCGCTTCTCGCCGGGCGGCGAACGGCTGGCAGAGTTGAAGGTGCCGGCCCAGCGCCCGACCAGCGTCGCGTTCGGCGGGCCGGACTACGACCAATTGTTCATCACCACCGCCAGCCGCGACCTCACGGCCGAAGAAATGCGCGACCAGCCGCAGGCCGGCGGGGTCTTCATGACGCGGCCGGGCGTTCGGGGTGTGCCCGAGCCGCTCTTTGCCGGTTGATTTGGCCGGCTAAACTTTCGGAGAATATTTCATCGCCAATTTCATGTTTGCCACCGGGATCGAGAACAGCATCCCCACGATCGACAATGGCCGCACCCGCGTCGACCAGATGGAATCCTGTGGCCATTACAAACATTGGAAGCTCGACTTCGATTGCGTCGAGGAGATCGGGATCGAATATCTGCGCTACGGTCCGCCGCTGCACACCACCTATCGCGGCCCCGGCCAATATGATTGGGCGTTCGCGGACGAGACGCTGGCCGACCTCGCCACGCGCGACATCACCCCGATCATCGATCTGTGCCATTTCGGCGTGCCCGACTGGATCGGCGACTTCCAGAACCCGGATTTCCCGCAATTGTTCGCGCTCTACGCCGGCGCGTTCGCGGAACGCTATCCGTGGGTGCAACTCTACACGCCGGTGAACGAGATGTTCATCTGCTCCGTCTTCTCGGCCAAATATGGCTGGTGGAACGAGCAGCTGAAGACCGACCGCAGCTTCGTCACCGCGTTGAAGCATATCGTGAAGGCCAATGTGATGGCCATGATCGAGATCCTGAAGCGCCGGCCGGACGCGATCTTCATCCAGAGTGAATCATCGGAATATTTCCACGCCGACAGCCCGGCGGCGATCCACCATGCGGAGGTGATGAACCGCATCCGCTTCCTGTCGCTCGACCTGAATTACGGCAATCGCGTCAACAGCGACATGTACGAATATCTGCTCGAGAACGGGATGACCCGCGAGGAATATCACTGGTTCCTGGAGCATAGGCTGAAACAGCACTGCATCCTGGGCAACGATTATTATTGGACCAACGAGCATCGCGTGTTCGAGGACGGGCACACCAGCGCGGCGGGCGAAGTGTTCGGCTATTCCGAGATCACCCGGCAATATTATGAGCGTTACGGCCTGCCGGTCATGCACACGGAGACCAATTACAAGGAAGGTCCGAAAGGCGACGAGGCGGTGCAATGGCTGTGGAAGGAATGGGCCAACGTCCTGCGCATCCGCAACGTCGGCATCCCGACCGTCGGCTTCACCTGGTATTCGCTGACCGACCAGACGGACTGGGACACGGCGCTTCGGGAAAAGAACAACCGGGTGCATCCGGTCGGGCTGTTCGATCTGGACCGCAACATCCGGCCGGTGGGCACGGCCTACAAGAAATTGATCGCCGACTGGCGCGGTGTGCTGCCCGCGTTCAGCCATTGCCTGGTGGTGCCGGTGGTCTCGCCGTCAGAGCGGCGCAGCGTCGCCGCCGCGATCCAGCGGCGGGTCGCGGCCCCGCGCTTGCACGGCGTCCCATCGGAGCCGGAAAATTCAGAAATGGGGCAGTGAAGAACCCCCCGCTTGGGATCAGCCGTAGCGCCTTAACGCGGCATCATCCGCCCCATAGCGGCTTTCGGTTTCGGCTTCCTCGGCGGTCAATGGCCGCTGGAACATGACGCACAAATGGCGGCCGTACACATCGTTACCGCGCATCCGCACCTGCCCCTCGCCACCGTCCGGCAAGCCATCGCGGATCGCGCTCAACTGCGCGATCAACTGGTCGAGCGACTGGTGGTCGGCGACCTCGATATAATCCTTGATCAATCTGCTCATAGAAAAGCCCCCCCGGGCCCTTTCAAGCTGCACCGACCCGCAGGACTGTCCGGCGGATGCGCGACATATAATCCAGTTTAGTTATATGATAAATTAACCCCGGCCAACCACTCCCCTCTATCGTGTTGCAAAATGTGTCAGCGCAGCTGCTCCAGCAGCGCATTGACCCGCCGTTCCGCGTCCGCAAGCGCTTGGTCGATCGGCTTCTGGCCATTGACCGCCGCCGCGATCTCCTCGCCCACCAGACCCTCGATCGCCGACTGCCGCCGCACATTGCCGGGCAGTGGCTGGCCGAAGCCGGCAAGCGGGGCGATGTCCTGCCGGTGCGGCAAATCGAGGAAGGCCTGGCTCTCGATCACGTTGCGGAAGGCCGGGAGATGGCCGGTCCGCGCCCAATCGAGATTGCGGTCGGCCATGAAGCGGAAAAATCGCGCGATGGCGGTGCGCTGAGCGGCGGTGCGCTCGCGCGCCGGGACGACCCAGACGTGGCCGCTGACGAAGCTGGTCTGCTCCCCCCACAGGCGTGGATAGGGATAGACGCCGTAGCTCTGGAACAGCGGTCGCCCTTGGGTCTGCGATTCCGTCTGGAACTGGCCGATCATCCAGGTGCCGGTCGGGTAGATGCCCCCCTCCCCGTTCATGAACGCCGCGATCGCCGCGGGCGTATCCATGTCGAGCGTGCTCAGCCCCTCGTCGCCAATCTGCTTGAAGAAGGCGACGATGCGATGCGCCTCGGGCGTTTGCAGACGGATATGGTCGGCATCGGGGAACAGGGGCACGCCCTGCGCCATCATGTAGGTGTAGATGTTGCGCGCCTGATAGGCCGGATCGGCGACCAGGCTCTGGATCAGATAGGGCTTGCCGGTGCGCGCCTTGAACTGGCGGGCGTGGACGAGCAATTCCTCGGCGGAGGTCGGCAGGACCGGACGGCCGTCGCGCATCAG
>JBBSLM010000111.1:0-6813 GCA_038255245.1 Sphingomonadales bacterium | reverse complement strand
CGTGGTGATGATCAAAATGTCGCGAATGCCGGCCAGCATGAGCACCGACAAAGGATAATAGATCATCGGCTTGTCATAGACCGGCATCAGCTGCTTGCTGACCGCCGCCGTGACCGGATGCAGGCGCGTGCCAGAGCCGCCCGCCAGGATGATCCCTTTACGCATGGGGAGCGACTAGCCCGCCGCGCTTTGCCTGTCGATCATCACAGCCGCTCGGCGCTCGACACCGCCTCGGTGGCGCGCAAGGCGGCGATGATGCGCATGAGGTGCTCGACATCGTGCACCTCCAGGTCGAGCGCGAAAGTGTGGAAGCTGCCGTCGCGCGCCGTCTGTTCCAGGCCGACGATATTGGCCCCGTCGCGGCCGAGCACGCCGGTGACCGCGGCGAGACTGCCCGGCTGGTTGGTGATCACCACGACCACCCGCGCCGTGCCGCCGTCCGCCTCATTGCCCCAATGCAGATCGACCCAATCGGCATCCTGCCCGTCGGCCAGGCTGTCGCAGCCGATCGTGTGCACCTCGATCGCGTCGCCCTCCCGCCTGAGGCCGACGATCCGGTCGCCGGGGATCGGGTGGCAGCATTCGGCCAGCGTGAAGGCCACGCCCGGCGTCAGGCCCTTGATCGAAATGGCGGTGCGCTGCGGCGGCGGCTTCACGCCCTTGCCGGTGGAACCCGGCAGCAAGGCCTCCATCACCTGCGCGTCGTCGATCCGCTTGGTGGCGATCGCCTCCATCAGCGCATTGTCGTCGGGCAAATGCAGCCGCTTCAGCGCCTCGGCGAGCGCCTCCCAGCCGAGCGGGGCGGGCAGGCGCAACTGGATCTCGTCGAAAATCTTGCGCCCCAGCGCGATCGTCTCGACCCGTTCCTTGGACTTCACCCAGCGGCGGATGTTCGCCCGCGCCTTACCGGTGATCACGAAGCTCAGCCAGTTGGGCTGCGGATGCTGGGCCTTGGAAACCAGGATTTCGACCTGATCGCCATTGTCGAGCGGGGTGCGCAACGGCACGATGCGGCCGTTGATCTTGGCGCCGACCGTCTGGTCGCCAAGCTGGGTGTGGACGGCATAAGCGAAATCGACCGGGGTTGCGCCCTTGGGCAGCTGGAACAGCTCCCCCTTTGGCGTGAAGGCGAAGATCCGGTCCTGGTACATCGCCATGCGGGTATGTTCGAGCAGCTCTTCGGGGCTCTGCGCATGGTCGAGGATTTCGACCAGATCGCTGAGCCAGGGATGCTCGGTGGTCGCGGCGATCGCGCCTTCCTTATAGGCCCAGTGGGCGGCGAGGCCGTGTTCGGCCTGCGCGTGCATCTCGCGGGTGCGGATCTGCACCTCGATCCGCATCCGTTCGTCGTGGATCACGGTGGTGTGGACGCTGCGATAGCCGTTGCGCTTGGGCGTAGAAATGAAGTCGCGGAAGCGGCCGGGGACCATCGGCCAGCGCTGGTGAATGAGGCCGAGCGTGCGGTAGCAATCCTCGACGCTGTCGACGATGCAGCGGAAGGCCATGATGTCGGACAGCGCCTCGAAGCTGATGTGGCGCTCGGCCATCTTGCGCCAGATCGAATAAGGATGCTTCTCGCGGCCCTTCACTTCCGCCTCGATGCCATAAGCTTCCAGATGCGCCTTGATGCCGCGGGCAATGCGGTTGATCAGGTCGCCGCCGCCACCCTCGCGCAGCTGCTCCAGCCGCTTGGTAATGGATTCATACGCGTCCGGCTCGAGCTGCTGGAAGGCCAGCGTCTGCATCTCGGTCATGAATTCATACATGCCGATCCGCTCGGCGAGCGGCGCGTAGATATCCATCGTCTCGCGGGCGATGCGGCGGCGCTTGTCCTCCTTCTTGATGAAATGGAGGGTGCGCATATTGTGCAGCCGGTCGGCCAGCTTCACCAGCAGCACGCGAATGTCGTCCGACATGGCGAGCAGGAATTTGCGGAGATTCTCGGCCGAGCGCTCGGTCTCGGTCTGCGCCTCGATCTTGCTCAATTTGGTGACGCCATCGACCAGTCGCGCGACGCTCGGCCCGAACAGCCGCTCGATCTCCTCCGGCGTGGCGACCGTATCCTCGATCGTGTCGTGCAGGATGGCCGTGACGATCGTCTCGTCGTCGAGATGCAGGTCGGTGAGGATGCCGGCCACCTCGATCGGGTGGCTGTAATAAGGGTCTCCAGACGCGCGCTTCTGCGTCCCGTGCGCCTTCATCGAAAAGACG
Organism: Sphingomonadales bacterium; assembly: GCA_038255245.1. Lineage (GTDB taxonomy): Bacteria > Pseudomonadota > Alphaproteobacteria > Sphingomonadales > Sphingomonadaceae > Allosphingosinicella. The sequence continues at coordinate 4,602 of JBBSLM010000111.1, read as the reverse complement.
TAGGCGCGGTTCAGCATCGCCTCGTCGGCGTCCGGGTCATAGCCCAGGACCTTGTCGATCAATTCGTACTGACGCAGCATCACCCCTAAAATGGGGTGCCGGGGATAAAAGATGCAATCAAAAACCTATCTGCGCGATTGAATTGCGCTCGGTTGCGGATCGGGACGGAAGAGCGCATGTTCCCGGCACAGCGCGAACAACGCGCGGGGATGCTTGAAAAATGCTGGATATCGAACGGCACCGCGAGATGCTGCGCCAATGTTCCATCGCCGCGGCGCTCGACACGATCGGCGAGCGCTGGTCGTTCCTGATCCTGCGCGGCGCCTTCAATGGCCTTCATCATTTCGAGGAATTCCAGTCGACCCTGGGGATCGCGCGCAACATCCTGTCGAACCGGCTGGCGCGAATGGTCGAGAGCGGCATCCTGAAGCGCGACCCGGACCCGTCCGACCGCCGCAAGATTTCCTATCATCTGACCGACAAGGGTCGCGATCTGCTCCCGGTGCTGCTGTCGATGCGGCAATGGGGCGAAAAATGGGTGTTCGAACGCCCAAGCAACCCGGTGCTGGTCGACCGCCTGACCCGCCAGCCGATCGCCGACATGGCCCCGCGCGCGATGGACGGCCGGATCCTGAAGCTGGGCGAGATGGAGTGGGTCGATCGGGCGGAGATCGAACCCGCGCGCGAGGAAGCAGCCTAAGCAAAGAGCCACCCCCAGCCCCTCCAGCAAATGCTGAAGGGGAGTCAGACTGCGACGGTTTCGCTCGTGCTGACTCCCCTCCACGATTTCGTGGAGGGGCCGGGGGTGGCGCTTACTGCTTCACCGCCAACGGCAGCTCGTCGAACAGCAAGCCGTCGTCACCGCGCCCGGCCCGCTCGATCTGCAGAATGCGGAATTTGGTCGCGACCCCGCCAGGCGCGGAGAAGCCGCCGCTCTTGCCCGAGCCGGCAAGCACGCGGTGACAGGGAATGATCACCGGGATCGGATTGCGTCCCATCGCCGCGCCGACCGCCTGCGCGGCGCCGGGCGCGCCGACACGCTGCGCCAGCGCGCCATAAGTGATCGTCTCGCCGGGCGGGACCTGGCGCAGCGCGGCGTAGACGCGACGTTCGAAATCGGGGACGTCGAGCGCGACCGGCACGTCGGCCAGATCCACCCGTTCGCCGTCGAGCATGCGGCGGACGCGGGCGATCACCGCGGCGATGGCTGGCGGCGGCTCGGCCGGCTGGGCCTTATGGCGACGGGCGAGCCGCGCCGCGGCGGCGTCCTCGTCATCGCCGCAAATAACGAAACCGGCCGCCGCCTCATCGCGCCAGGCGATGCCGCAGCGGCCGATTGCCGTATCGAACAGGGCATAAGCGGCGTCCATCGGAGGCCGCGAAGGCTTATTCGTAGTCGGCGGACATGTTGGTGTTGCGCGGCGGCGCGGCGGCGGTGAGGCGCAGCGCCTCGGCCGACTGCGCCAGCGAGCCGACTTCGTCCGCGACGTCATCATCATCGAGCTGGACGCGCTGCAGGCCGGAGACCAGCGACTCTTCGAGCTCGCGCGGCTTCACGGTCGCCTCGGCGATTTCGCGCAGCGCCACGACCGGATTCTTGTCGCGGTCGCGATCGATGGTCAGGTCCGCGCCACCCGAAATCTGCCGCGCGCGCTGGGCGGCGAACAATACGAGGTCGAAACGGTTGGGAACCTTGTCGACGCAATCTTCAACGGTAACGCGCGCCATGAAGCGACTCCGTGGGAATTTGGGGATTTCCGGAAAGCGGGGCTGGTAGCCGACGCCTCTCTTCCCGTCAATGTAGGTGGGCGGGAGTAAAAAGAGAAGGATTGGCTTCGCAAGCCGCGAAAACGCAAAGCCGCTAAAGGCCGTGGTTGTTCACCACACGCCGCACGCCTTCGCGGAAAGTGGCTGCGCCGAAGTTCATAAGCAGGCCGAGCGGCAGGCGCATGAGGCGGAGGTAGGTAAGCAGTTGCTTGGCGTGTACGGGTGCCGTGCGTTCGATCGACTTGACCTCGATCAGCAGACAATCATCGAGCAGCAAGTCGGCGACGAAGGCTCGCGGAAAGGCCACGCCGTTATACAGAATGTCGATCGGCTTCTGCCGATCGAACATCACTCCGGCGCTTTCAAGCTCAGCGGCGAGCAACGTCTCGTAGACGCTCTCCAATAACCCCGGACCTAGATCGCGATGCAGCCGATAGGCCGAGTCAACGGCAAGCCGCGCAAGTCGTTCAACACGCTCCGCGCCGGCATTCACGCCTTAGCGGCTTCGCGTCTTAGCGGCTTGCGAAGCCATCACCTTGCCTTCGCCTTCAAACCCGCATCGGCATCAGCACGTAGAGTGCCGCCGCTTTGTCGTTCTCGCGCAGCAGGGTCGGCGCAGCGGCGTCGGCCAGGTGGACTTCCACGCTGTCGCCTTCGATCTGGTGGAGGATGTCGAGCAGATAGCGCGCGTTGAAGCCGATCTCGATGCCGGCGGCGCTGTAATCGGCGGCGACTTCCTCGGCGGCGGTGCCGTTTTCGGGCGAGGTTACCGACAGCGTGATGCGGTCGCGGTCGAGGCTCATCTTCACGGCGCGGGTGCGCTCCGAGGCGATGGTGGAGACGCGGTCGACGCCTTCTTCGAAAGCGCGCGGATCGATCTTCAGCAATTTGTCGTTCGCGGTCGGGATGACGCGGGTGTAATCCGGGAAGGTGCCGTCGATCAGCTTGCTGGTCAGTACGGCATTACCCAGGCCGAAGCGGATCTTGCTCTCGGACAGCGACACCTCGACCGTGCCGTCCACTTCGTCGAGCAATTTACGCAATTCGGCGACGCATTTGCGCGGGATGATCACGCCCGGCATATTCTCGGCGCCATCCGGCCGTTCGACCGTGACACGCGCGAGCCGGTGGCCGTCCGTGGCCGCGGCCTTCAGTTCGCCGTCGATGACGTGCAGATAGATGCCGTTCAAATAATAACGCGTCTCTTCGGTGGAGATGGCGAAGCGAGTCTTGTCGATGATCTGGCGCAAGGTCGCGGCGGGCAATTCGAAGCGGGTCGGCAATTCGCCTTCCGCGATCACCGGGAAATCGTCGCGCGGCAGGGCCGAAAGGGTGAAGCGGGCACGGCCGGCATTGATCGACAGCCGGCCCTCGGCGGCCGAAATCTCCACCTGGCTGCCTTCGGGCAGCTTGCGGACAATGTCGAACAGGGTGTGCGCCGGGACGGTGGTCGCCCCTGCATCGGTCACGCTGGCCTCGACCGTCTCGTCGATCTGCAGGTCCAGATCGGTCGCCATCAGCCGCAGGCCGCCGCTTTCCGAGCCCTCCAGCAGGACGTTGGACAGGATCGGAATGGTGTTGCGGCGCTCCACCACCGAGTGGACGTGGCCCAGGCCTTTCAGCAAAGTGGCCCGTTCGATCGTCGCCTTCATACTGCCCCCGAGGATTGCGGTTTGACCAAGTCTGTAAAGCGGCGCGGGCGCACTCGCCAGAGGCTTGTTCAGGCTGACGAAAAAAGGCCGGAGCGTCGCCGCCCCGGCCTTTCTTGGTTCAAGCCGCGAGAGCTCAGAAACGGAAGCCGAGGCCCGCCATGACCTGGTGCCGGTCAAGGTCGATATCGACATCCTCGTCACCGAACAGATCGTCGTCGAACGACAGGCCGTTATAATTGGAGTAGCGATATTCGGCCTTCAGATAGAGGTTCGTACCCAGCATCTGCTCGACGCCCGCGCCCAGACGATAGCCGTCGACGGTCGTGTCGAAATCGACCGAGCCGCCCGAAGAGGTGAACGCGCTCTCGATCGACGTGTTGGTATAGCCGGCCTTGGCATAGACGAGCGTGCGGGGGGTCACCGCGAAGCCGACGCGGCCGCCGACATAGAGGTCCCGGCCGATCTCGATATTGCCAAGGAAAGCCGTGCCGTCGATCGTCTCGCCGAACTCCTGCTTGCCTTCCGACTGGGCATATTCGCCCTCGATGCCGAGGACGACGCCGCCGAGATCGAAGTCGAAGCCGACCCCGACGCCGTAAGCCAGGCCCTCAATCGACTCGTCGCCTTCATTGTTACCGGTGGCGATCCCGTCGTCTTCCTCGCCGGAACGCACCATGTCGTAGCCGACCAGCGCCTCGACGCGGGGGCCGGTGAACGGGGCGCGGTCCTGGGCCAGGGCCGGGGTTGCGGAAACGAGGATGGTGCCGGCGAGCAAGCCGGACGCAACAAACTTCAACATTAAATCACTCCTGATTCGAAACTGGTTCGTGTGAACACAGGTGGCGCAAGCGAACGGCGCGGGGCGAAGGTTGCGTGAACCTCAGACAACAGGAATTTTCTGTGCTTTTTGAGAGACATATCGCGACCGGCTTGAGCGACGCCAGCGGGCGCGGCATAGCTGCGGGTAGGGAATGAGGGCCGAGGTCCGGGGAGTGGCGAAGATGAGGCAAGCGTTCCGGACCTGCCTGCTGGCCCTGAGCCTGCTCGCCGGACTGGCCTCTGCGGCGGCCGCGCAGCCGCGTCCGCTCGGCACGTTCGGGCTGTGGGGCGCATTCCAGGATGCGCAGCGCTGCTGGGCGATCAGCCGGCCGTCCGAATCGACCCATCGCGACGGCGGCGGCTT
>JBBSLM010000110.1:0-6871 GCA_038255245.1 Sphingomonadales bacterium | reverse complement strand
CTGGCGGGGACCGGCTGGCCGGACGACCTGCGGGACGGCTTTCTCGATCAGCAGCATCGGGCCCAGCACCAGCATTACCAGGCGCACTATCCCGGGCTCGAATGGATGATCCTGGAACAGGACGGCGGGGCGATCGGACGGCTTTATCTGGTCGAATGGCCACGCGAGTTTCGCATTGTCGACATTTCTTTGTCCGCGCGTTGCCGCGGCAAGGGCATTGGTGCGGCGCTGTTCGCCGATTTGCTGGCGGCCGCGGCGGCGCGGGGCAAGATTGTCTCCATCCATGTCGAGAAGGCAAATCCGGCCCGCCGTCTCTATCGGCGGCTGGGCTTTGAAGTCGTGGCCGACAAGGGCGTCTACGACCTGCTGGAATGGTGCCCGGCGGGGCGCGATACCGCGGTTTAGTAGAAGACCGCCTCATAGCGTGAGCCGGTCGCGTCGCTCGATGTCGGCACCAGGAAAATCTCGTACGCGCATGCGGCACGTTCGACGGTCATAATGCCCTGGGCGAGGACCGGACTGGATGGTCCCAAGAATTCCAGCCGAAAGGCTCCCGCCTCCCGAACCCCGCCCTCGAGCGGCTGTGCTTGCTCCAGCGTCATTTCCAGCAGCAGATCGCCCGAAGCGACCCTGCATCCCTCGCCCAACCAGCAAGTGAAGTCCTCAATCGACAGATCTTGCACTCTTGTACCCCCGATTGTCCCTTTCCACACATGGTCGCGAATGCCTGAGACCAGGTGGCGGTGTAGCCAGTCAGTCGAGCACTTATCTCCGCCCATTACAAACGGAACTCTGGGGAGCCGGCTCGGCGGCGAATCGTGCCCCGGCTCCGTGACCTGATCGCTTCCGGTCGAGAGATCGCCCGTAGCAGGTCCGGAGGTTGCGATCCTGACAGGCTTTAATGTGTAGCATACCATTGAGCTACACGCGCGTTCTGCAGCTCCCCCTCCAGCATGACGCCGCCGCACCTTCCACCCGCCCAGGACTGTGTCCGGTAAAGGCGTATCCTACTGAAAGATCAGCGATTTACGAATTGAGTTCTTTTTTGGTGCGGCAGTTTTGGAGATTCAAGCGGGCTAATGCCGATCCCGTGAGCGCACTCCCCTCCCAGGCGTTTCACCATCAATAGTATGAACACACAACCATTCTGGAGCAAATAACCCCTGACCCAGCCAGTTTATCCGTTGCAAAGAAGATAGAATATTGCTCGACAGATAAATGACTTAATAGTGCCCAGGGCGTTGTTCGCTCATTACTATTTACGATTATGTAAGGGGAGCGACATGTCAGATGAGGCGAAGACGGAACCAGCGAAAATTACTGCTGAAACCCTCGTGACTCGCGATACCGCGAGAGTCGACCGATCCCGAAGGCGGAGCGCGTCGAGGCGCACACAAGGCGACGCGGATAATGCCCCGATCCTGTCTCCCGTGGACGCCTTGTACCAGCAGTTCGTTAGCATTTTCGGCAATACCAACCAGGATCAGGTCTTCTCAATGATCTGGCCAGGAACGGTGCTTAATCCAGCGTCATACAGTGCCTTCGGTCCGAATGACCCGAACTCGATCTTGACCAGCATCGCGCAGTCCCTGCTCTTCGATCAGCATTATCCGGTTGGAACCATCACCCAAACCGACGGAACGCGCGTGTCGGATCGCTATGCCCAAGCCATTCAGCGCTACGGGCCCGTCCCGAACGCCAGCCTTGCGCGTTTGCAGGCGACGCTGCGGGATCGCCTCAGCCAGACCACTCAGATGTCGATCGACGGCAAAATGGTCAGCATGACGCTGCTCGACCAGTTCAACTATCTGAACGGGGTCTGGACCAGCCGACGCCAGGAATGGGCCGACCGTCAAACCTATAAGATGCAAGCCCTCAAGGCTGACGGTGATGCCGACTGGTTTGCGAATTACGTGGTCTGGTACGGTATCAACGCCCAGCCGCACATCGATTCGATCAATGCGGCCTACGATCGACTTGTCGCGGAATTCCCGCTCAACTCGTTCCAGGACGCCCTGGCGGTTCTGTCGACGCAGGAAGCGGCAGCGCTGCTCCGAGCGAGAAACGATCTGACCAACGCCACCATCCCGGTTCCGGCGTCGATCGGCAACGACTATGTCGTCTCGCAGGCGATTCCCGACGACTGGGGTGCGATCCTCACGTCTACGATGACCTTCGTCGATCTCCTCGCCTCGCCTCAGGCGCAGCAGGCTGCGCTCGATACCGCAGTCACGGTCCTTCAGCAGCAAGTCTATGCCTGGCAGGCGGTGCTGGCGCAGATACCCGCTGGATCGCCGGCGGATATCTCAACGGCGCTCGCGAATTTCCAAGCAGCAGGAACCGCCTATTCGGCCTCGGTAGACGCTACGCTCGACGTTTATACCAAGAATGCAGTCACGGCCGTTCAGATCTACATGAACAACGAGCAGGACAAGACGAGTCTAGCGGAAATCAACAAGGCAAAGGCCGAGATGGATGAAGCCTCATCCAGCACGCCGTCTGATCTCGATCAGGAGAAGGTCGACAAGATCATCGCATCGATCGGCCAAGGCCAGAGCGACCTGATCACTGCGAACTCGAGCATGGTCTCAGCTGGCTACGATCTTGCCAGCAAGGCGACCGCGTATCTGAACAGCAAGAATGGCGCCGGCCTGAAGAGCCTGCTCCAGCCCGTGGTCGACCAGTTGACCTCCCAGCTCGCGCTCGTGATCCAGAAGTCGGCGGATCTGGCGTCATCGGCAGCTCGCGCGCAGCAGTTGGCGGTGGGCAGTGCTTCGGCCTTCAAGGATGGTCCGGCACTCGACCCGGTCATGCCGAACAGCGCATCGTCCCTGATCAACCAGCGGTGGGACGAGATCACCCTGATGGTGGACACGTCCGCGATGGCCACCGCATCCTCGGCCTCCACCTCGTACGAGCAGATGAACTGGAGCGTCGATCTGTTCTTCGGCAGCGCCGGCGGGGAAAGCAGTCAGGCGTCCTCTTCATTCGCTTCGAGCTACATGAAGGCCGATTCGAAGATTCAAATCGGGATGCTGGCAACCAAGGTCCTGATCCAGCGGCCCTGGATGCATCCCGAACTGTTCAACCTGTCCTCAAACTATTTTCGCGTCAGCGAGACACCGCTGACCACACCGACGCCACCCGAAGGCGGCTGGACACGTGACATCATCGTGCCGGAGGCCTTGGGAGGCGCAGCGCCGGGTTCCGCAGGCGGCATGGCGGCGCGCGAACTCAACCAGGGTCCGTTCCCCGCTTACCCGATCGCGCTGCTGCTCGTGAAGGATGTCACCATCAAGTTTGACTATGACAGCACCAAGACCGACGCGTTCGAGCAGCAGGCTTCGTCGAACAGCACGCAGGGTGGCGGCTTCCTCTGCTTCAGCGTGTCTGAGCAGCAGTCATCCAGCTCCGATACCAAGTCCGCCGGGAGCTACTCGCAGGCCGGAACCTATGCGTTCAAGATTGCGGCGCCGCAGGTCATCGGCGCCTGGCTACAGATAACGCCGGCCGACAACTCGGTGCCGCTTGACGATGCCCTGGCCAATGAAATCGCCGATGCGCTTGGGTTTGTCACTAAGCTGCAGTCGGTGGCGACCGCGGGTCGTGCGACGGTCAGCCCGCCGCAGGCGGCGGGATTCGCCTGATCGACCCCACCCACTCTCATTAGAAAGCGATTGGATCATGGCAAAGACCATCACCTACACGAACTCGGCGACAAACTTCGTGGTCACGCCGACGCGGACGCCGATCACGAACGGCTGTGAAAAACCTCTCACACTCACGTACGAGTCTACCTCTGAAGTGGTCGAACCAGGCAAGACCGTTACAGCCAGTAAGAAAATCGTATCGATCAATTACGCGGCGAAAAACCTCTATGCCAGCATCGGCCCGAGCTACGTCATCCCCGCTGGATCCAAAGCGACAATTACGAGTGCGAAGAGCGGAAATCTGAGTATGGCAATCTCCTAGCTTGAAGCTGCAGGAATTCGTTCTGCACTATGTGGCTCGGAGGCCGATTATGCCTCGCCCACTTTGCGCGTCACGGACGTGGCCGGACCGCCGAGAGCATATTTGGAAGCAGTCCACGACACTGTTCAAAGGGCAGAGAGGCCGCGGTTCCGCGCCATTCTGGCGCGCTGTCCGTCGGGGGAGCAGAGTCGGCGGGTGGATGGCGGAGCGGGAGGGATTCGAACCCTCGATACGCTTTTGACGTATACTCACTTTCCAGGCGAGCGCCTTCGACCACTCGGCCACCGCTCCGCATGCTCTGGAAGGGAAAGGCATCTAGATTGCGCTTGGCCCAAGAGCAAGCGGCGCTCGAATGTCGGTGATCGCGTCGATCGCCAGCGCCAGCGCCACGTCCCTGGCGGTTAGGCCGCCGGCGTCATGGGTGGTCAGCGTCACGTCCACCCGGTTCCACAAATTCGTCCATTCCGGGTGGTGATCCGCCTGCTCGGCCGCCAGCGCCACGCGGGTCATGAAGCCGAAGGCGGCGCTGAAATCGGCGAAGCGGAAGCGGCGCGTGATCGCGTCGCGCTCCGCATCCCAGGTCCAGCCGGGAAGCGTCGCCAGCGCCGCCTCGCGCTCCGCCTCAGTCAGTTTCGCCGTCACCTCTTCCTCCCGTCGCGCCCGTTCCGTAAGGCCATAGCATGGCCAGCCCTCCGCAGACCCATGCCCCGGATGCCGCCGCGATCGAGCGGCTGGCCGATGCGGCCATCGCCCGCCTGCCCGAGCAATTCCGCGCCCTGATGGGCGAGGTCGTGCTGCGGGTCGAGGAGGAAGCCGACGATGAGGTGCTGGCCAGTCTCGAGCTGGAATCGCCGTTCGAGCTGACCGGGCTCTACAGCGGCCGTTCGCTCAGGGAAGCGAACAGCTGGGCCTCGGGCGAACTGCCGCCGACCATCCACCTCTACCGGCTCGCCTTGCTGCTCGAATGGGTCGAGACCGGAGTCGCGCTGGAGGATCTGATCACGCATGTGATCGTCCACGAGGTCGGCCACCATTTCGGGCTGAGCGACGCGGACATGCACGGACTTGAGGATGCCGCCGGGTGAGCGAAGGCGCGCTGCTCGAGCTGAAGGGCGTGACCGCGGTGCGGGGCGGCCGGGCGCTGTTCGAGCGGCTCGACCTGATTTTGCAGCCCGGCGAGGCGACGGTCGTGGCTGGACCAAACGGCATCGGCAAATCGAGCCTGCTGCGCGTCGCCGCCGGGCTGTTGCGACCGGCCGCCGGGACCGTGACCAGCGCCCGCGCGGCACTGGCCGACGAGACTCTGGCATTGGACCCGCGGCAGACGGTCCGAGAAGCGCTTGGCTTCTGGGCAAAGCTCGACGGCGCCGACGCTGCGCCGGGGATGGAGGCGATGGGCCTGACCCGGCTCGCCGGCATTCCGGTTCGTATGCTTTCGACCGGCCAGCGCAAGCGCGCGGCTTTGGCGCGGGTGATCGCCAGCAAGGCGCCGCTCTGGCTGCTCGACGAGCCCGCCAACGGCCTCGACGCGGACGGGCAGGAGCGGCTGGTCGCGGCGATGGCGGCGCATCGGGCGGGCGGCGGGGCGATCCTGGCCGCGACCCACCAGCCGTTCGGCCTGGGCCAGGCGCACGAGGTCTGGCTGGGATGATCGCGCTGATCCTGCGGGAGCTGCGGCTGGCGGCGGGCGGCGGGGCGCTGCTGCTGCCGCTCATCTTCTTTTTGCTCGTCGCGACGTTGTTCCCGTTCGCGGTCGGGCCGGACGGGCCGTTGCTGGCGCGCACCGGCGGCGGCGCCTTGTGGATGGCGGCTTTGCTCGCGACCTTGCTGCCCGTGGAGCGGCTGGTCGCGCCGGACCAGGCAAGCGGCGTGCTCGACCAATTGGCGCTGCGCGAGATGAGCGAGGAGGCAATCGCGACCGCCAAGCTGATCGGCCATTGGCTGAGCTTCGGCCCGCCCTTGATGCTCGCCGCTTTGCCCGCTTCGGCGCTGATGAACCTGCCCGGCGAGACGCTCTGGCGGCTGGAGCTTGGCCTGTTGATCGGCACGCCAGGTCTGGCGGCGCTGACGCTGGGCGTCGCGGCGATCACGGCGAGCCTGAAGGGCGGGGGCGCGCTCGCCGGCTTGCTCGCGCTGCCACTGGCCATTCCGATCCTGATCTTCGGCGCGGGGCTGATCGAGCGCGGTGGCGGCGATGGCGCGCTAGAACTGCTTGCCGCCAGCTCGCTGCTGCTGGTCGCTGGCGCGCCGTTCGTGGCGGGCGCGGCGATCCGGGCGGGGCGGGACTAACCGCACCGTTCGCGCAGTTCGGCGAGCCCGGCGCCGATGCGGGTCAGGTCCCAGCGGTAGACGCGTTCGGTGACTTGTTCGGGGCCGGAGAAATAGATGCTGCGCCCGGCGAGCATCTGGCGCGTGATCTCGGTTTCCGCCTCCGCGCTAAGATCCGGCGCCCAGCGATCCTCGCCGAGCCAGACCAGGCCGATCCGCGAGGCGGCGCCGTCGTCCACCTTGACGATGCCGGTCAGCCCGGCGGAATCGCCCTCGAACGGCCGCACCAGTGCGAGCGAGAAGGAGCCGCCGCCGCTGCCGCAGATCAGGGTCAGTTCGGGGCGGCGGCCGTCGATCCCGTCCTCGGACTGGACCACGACGCTCGCCTGGCCTTCGGGCCCGGCTTCGTTCTTCGCAGCGCCGTTGCATCCCGCCAGCGCGAGCAGGGCGAGCGCGGCGAGCCTCAATCGCGGCTCCAGCGGGCGAAAATGGCGGTGGGCAGCAGCAGCCCGCGGGCCTCCTCGCGCACCGCCATGTCGCCGCATTCGACCCTGCCGCCGAGATGGGCGGTGGCCTGACGCAGCAATTCGCCGATCGCCAGCGCGGACATGCGGACGGCGTAGACGGTGAG
>JBBSLM010000109.1:0-6907 GCA_038255245.1 Sphingomonadales bacterium | reverse complement strand
GTCATGCTGCGGCCCTCCTGCTAGACTTCGTTATTTAACCCGCTAGACTTGCCGTATGCACGGATGGTTCGATGAGATTCTGAGCCAAGCGCCAATTCGCCGGGAAAATGGCAACCTCGTTTACGAGGCCGGTGGCTCGGACGAGTGGAAGCAGCTGCAGGACGGCGCGGAGAATCGCTATCAGGCGCACGAATACAATTTGGCCGAGATGCCGATCCTCCACCTGCTCGGCGGCTTTATTGCGGTCGGGCTCGATCCCGAAGCAATTGTCCTCGATATAGGTTGCGGTTTGACACCCAAACCGCCCGCTTACGTGGAGCAACTTGGACTCAGCCACTATGCCGGGCTGGAGCCGCTTCCGGTTACGCCGTACCGCTCCTATCCTTGCCTGGTCGGCGCGATGGCCGAGAAAATTCCGCTGAAGGACGACAGCATCGATGTGGCGATCTTCGCCACCTCGCTCGATCATATCGAGGAAGAGGATGCCGCGATCACTGAGACGCTGCGCATCTTGAAACCCGGCGGCCGCATCATCTTCTGGCAGGGCCTCTACGAGCCGCGCGTGCAGGCCGCGGCCAAGACGTTCGAGCCGATCTTCCACGGCCGCTGGTGGCGTCCGTTCGCCGCGCCGGCGGAGTATCTCCATTTCGCCCTGCGCATGCGCAAGCTGCGGACGAAAATGGCCAGGGGCATCCCGCTCGATAACGTCCACGCCCGTTATTATACCCGCGAGCGGTTCGACGCTTCGCTCTCCCGCTGGCAGCTCAAGAAGACGCGCGAGGTGCTGGTCCCCGGCAGCTGCAGCCTGTTCGCCGAAGCCGTGCCCGCTTAGGCAAGGCAAGCTATCGTCGGCTTAGCACCCCGGCAAAGGGGGCAGGCTCAGCCCCGCGGCCGGTTCACCCGCGCCCTGAGCGCCGCCGCGCGCGTCTCCAGTTCGGCGCGTTCCGAACCCGACAGGCCGTCGCGGCCGTAGCGCGCGCTCAACCGTCCGATCAGCCGCGCCTCGCGGTCCAGCGCCCGTGCCTCCCGGCGGCTGAGCTGGCCCGCCTCCCGCGCCGCGCCGATCCGTTCGCGCAAGTCACGTGCCTCGGCCGCCGCGCTCGGGCCGGGCGGGCGGCTGTCCGGCAGGAAGGGATTCGCCCGCGCCACCGGGCCAAAATCCGGGCGCCCCACGATCTGCGCCGCCGCCGGGGCCGCGCCCAGACCGGCCGCCGCGCTGGCGATCAGGCTCCCCGCGATCCACGCGCTTCTTCGCATCCTCCGCCTCCCGTCGATGAACCGCGCCAGCCTCGCGTGGCCAAGCTGAACCCGCGCCGAACGGAAAAGCGGATCAGCTCAGCGGCAAAGGGCGGGAACGCGAAACGGCCGCCTCCGCTCGCGGAGACGGCCGTTCCTCTTTGCTCGCGGCTTCGCTTACTGGCGATCGTCGCCCTGCTGATCCGTGCCGCCCTGCTGGTTGGCACCGCCCTGCTGGCGCTGCGTGTCCTGCTGCTCCTGCTGGCGGTCGCGCTGCTGGTTGTCGCCCTGCTGCTTGTCGCCCTGCTGGCCGCCGCTTTGGCCACCCTGCTGTTGCTGGTCCTGACCTTGGCCCGCGCCGCCTTGCTGCTGGTTGCGATCGGAGTTGTTCTGATTGTTCACGACATCTCTCCTGTCATCCCCGCATCCTGTAGAAACCCGGATATGGCTTTGCCGGTTCCCTTATGGCGTTGAAAACATAAGGCGACTGACCTGGGTCAAGCCATCGCAGGCCGGATCAGACGAGCAGCCAGATCGCCGCGATCAGCGACGCCGCGCCGGCCGAAAAGATGATCGCGATCACCCGCAGGTTCAGCGGCTTCAAGGCACTGATTTCGTGCGCCGACAGTCTTTGCGTGATCACGCGGGCCCGCCGCTCCGCGATCGCGATGATCCAGATGCCGAGCAGGATGAACAGGGTCGCGATCGCCTTGGGCACCCAGGCAGGCTGCAGCGTCCCGAACAAGGCGTTGAAGCCGATCCCGATGCCGATCGTCGCGAGTGAGGTACGCGCCCAGCCACTGAACGTCCGCTCATTGGCGAGCAGCGTGCGGTCCTCCGCCAGGTCGGTCCGCGCCTCGGCCAGTTCGCTCCGCTTCTCGCCGTCGCTCACAGCAAAGCCACCGCGGCGAAACCGCCGATCAGGGCGATGAGGCAGATCCAGCCGATCACGGTCAGGCGCTTCTCGATAAACTCCTGCACCGGCTCCCCGAAGCGCTTCAGCAAAAAGGCGATCAGGAAAAATCTGAAGCCGCGCGTGATCAGCGCCAGCAAGACGAACAAGGGAAAATCGAACGCGAACACGCCGCTGGCGATCGTCACCAACTTGAACGGGATCGGCGTCAGCCCCTTGATCAGGATCACCCAGACGCCCCATTCGGCGTAGAGCTGGCGCAGGCCCTCCATCTTGTCTTCGAGATGATAGAGTTGCGCGAGCCAGATGCCGACGCTGTCCCAAAGGAAGGCGCCGATAAAATAGCCGAGGATGCCGCCCAGCACCGATGCGACGGTGCACACGGTCGCGATCCAATAGGCCCGCTGGCGATTGGCCAGCACCACCGGCACCAGGATCACGTCCGGCGGGATCGGGAAGAAGGAGGATTCCGCGAACGACACCGCGGCCATGCTGCGCACCGCATGGCGATGATGCGCCAGGCGCAAGGTCCAATCATACAGCTTGCGAAACACGTGGAAAACCGGCCCCCGGGAACAGAGCGAGCGGCCTTAGGCGAGAATTGCCCCGGTCGCCAGCGTCATACCTCGGCCTGCCCGGCGGGTGGCTCGATCAGGCGTTCGCCCTTACCTTGGCGAAAAATGCCGTTTCCTTGTCCACCCATACGCCGAGGCTTGGCCGCGCGAGGATCGCGTCGAGCCAGGCCCGGGTGCGCGGGTGGCTGGAGATGTCGATGCCCAGATGCCGCGTCAAATTGGCGAACGGGCTCGCCACCGCCAGGTCCGCCAGCGTGATCCGGTCCTCGACCAGAAAGCCGCCCGCGTCGGGCACCTGGCCTTCCAGATAGTCGAGCAAGGGCGGCAGCATTTCGCGCTCGGCCTGATCCGCCGCGGCCAGATCGCCCGGCCGCTTCAGGAACATCGGCGCGACGACGCGATTGAAGAATAGCCGCCGGCCGCAATCCATCACCATCGTGTCGGCGAATTCCTCCCACCAGACGCAGCGCGCCCGGGCTCTGGCTTCGGTTGGGATCAGATTCGGCTCCGGCTGCAGCGCGTCGAGATAGGCGATGATCGCGGAGGAATCGGAAATGCCGAAATCGCCGTCGGTGAAGGCCGGCATCTTCCCGAACGGGCTCGCCGCGCGGAAGTCCGGATTCTGGTCGCCAATGCCAACCGGCACCAGCTCCAGCGCGATCCCCTTCTCGCTCGCGAACGCCAGCACCTTGCGCACGAATGGCGACATGGACGAGCCATAGAGGATCATGATCTGTCTCCGTTGCGAAGCGCGCTCTGCGGCCCGCCTTCGTCTCTTATCGCAACTGGTCTAGCCGGGCGGCACTTCCATCACAACTGCCGGGCCGCGCCGCATCGGCGGGCGCTTGAGATAGGTCAGCCAGCGCCACAGCCATTCCACCGGCCCGAAGCGGAAATGCCGAAGCCAGAGCGGGCTCAGGATCAGCTGCGCCACCCAGATCGCCAGCACGTAATAGTAAAGCTGGTGCCGCTCCCACTGACCGAACTGACCGAGCAGGATGAAGACGATCAGCGCCAGCAGCGAGTGGGTCAGATAATTGGTCACCGCCATCTGCCCCACCGCCGCGAGGCTCCGCCTGAGCCAGCCCAACGCGCCCGAGCGCACGAAAAGCAAGAGCGCGCCGACATGGCCGAGCGCCATGAACAGCCGCCCCAGATCGTAGCTCGGCGCAGTCTGCACGAAGGCCACGGCGCTGAAATCGTGCGCGAGGATCCAGCGCATTTCGACGATGTTGACCGCAAGCCCAACCGCATAGCCCGCGATCATCATGCCCCAGTAAAGCGCCGCCGGCCGGCGCAGGGTGAGCACGCCACTTTTGAACAGGGCCATGCCGATCAGCATCATGCCGAACACGTCGAAGAAATAGCGATAGGTGCCCCAGCCGTGCCACCCGGAACTCTCGTGCGCGATGGGGAGGAAGGCCTTGCAATAGCCGCCGGTATGATACGCGATCGACTCTGCAATGTCCGACGGCGCGGAGACGTAATTGCCGGCAACGCCCTCCCACGCGGAGACCGCCGCCTCCTGCGCCTCGTCCCTTTCCTCCGGATCGGGCTGCGCGGCGATGGCGGCGGCATAGGCTTCGTGGGTCCGCAGATTCTCCCAAGTTTCCTTGCCGGTCCACGCCGCCCCCAGGAGCAAGGCGCCAGCGCCCATCGCCAGCAGCGTCTTCGCGGTCAGCTTGCGGAACGGCAGCACGAACAGGGCGATCACCCCGTACATGTAGAGAATGTCCCCATTCCACAGCAGGATGAAAGCGTTGAACAAGCCGAAGCCAATCAGCCACAAATTGCGTCGCACATAAATGTCAGCCGCGTCCGGCCGACCCGACGCTTCCAGCCGGGTCATAAACAGCACCACGCTGGCGCCGAACAGCATCGAGAAGATCGCGCGCTGCGTCCCCTCGAAACCGACCTCGGTGACGATCCAGGCCCATAGGTTCGCGCCCTCGGCGCCGCCGGCATTGGCCGGGTTCGAATAGGCGTCGGGCAGGCCCATGCCCGTCACGTTCATCAGCAATATGCCGAACAAGGCGACGCCCCGCAGCACATCGAGCGCCTCGATCCGCTCGCCCGCAGGTCCGGCGGATGCGGCCGCCGGTCCGGTCTCGATCATGCTCGCCACCCGCGTCCCCCCGGTCGCCTGACGCTTCGATCCTACAGCGAACCCGCCTTCAGACCAAAGTGAAAGAATCGCCGGTTCGCGGCGTCAGTCGAAATGCTTCGTCAGCCTGCGCGCCACTGCGCGAGCTGCTCCCCGGTCCGATGGTTGACGATCTCGACCCGGTCGAACCGCACCGAAATGATGCAGGCGGGCGGCCCTGACTCTACCGCACGGCATTGCACGACGCGGCCATCCCCGATTTTCGTCAGTCGCCCCGTCAGCACGAGCTCCCAGCTGCCGACTTCCGGCGCCGTTCCCTCAGGCAGCTGTTCGCGCGCCTGATAGGGCCGTCCCTCGCGCCGCATCGTGCGCGGTTCGTCGGCGGTGAAAAATTGCGCGATGCCGACGGCGGCCCCGCCTCCGCCACTGGCGGAGCAATGCGCTGCCAGAAGCCAGGGGTCGGCAATCCAGAAACCCTCCACGGCCTCGAACGCGTCGCCGGAGATTGCGGCGGCGACCGGGGCTTCCGCATTCATATTGGGCAGCGCCGACAGGGTGACCCGCCGGGTCTCGGTATCATAACGGGCATCCGCAGGACGGGCATCCGCGCTCTCCGCCCCGCTGGCGTCCAGCGCGCAGCCCAGCCGGATGCGGAAGCTGAATGGTCTGCCATCTAGCGCCGCCTGCTCCTCCCGATCATCCTGGCCGGTCGCTGCGGCACTACGCGCCTTGAACACGGCGAGCAGCAGTTCGGCCCGATCTGCTGGGGGTGCGGGCCGCGGCACAAGCGGTGGCGGCGCGGCCCGGTTGGCGACGACATTCTCCGGCGCCGGCGCACGCGTCTCCGCTTCCTCGGTGGATCGGTCGCAGCCCGGCAGCGCCGCAAGCGGCAAAAGACCGAGCAAGGCGAAGTGACGCACCATCATCGCCGACGACAATAGCATAACGCGCTCCGCTTGCGCGATTTTTTCGAGGCGCTGGCTTGCACCCAGCCCGTATCCCGCCGAATGAACGGTCTCCGACCGGGGAAGGATCGCATGGCTTTCGATCAGATCGTCACTTTGCTGGTGCTCGGTGCCGTCATCTGGGCATTGGTGTTCGACAAGGGCCGCGCCGACGTCGTCGCCCTGGCCGGGGCCGCAGTCCTGCTGATCACTGGCGTCGTGCGCCCGGTCGAGGTCCAGGGCGCCTTTGCCAGTCCGGCGATCATCACCTTGGCCTCTTTGTTCGTGATCGCCTACGCGATGGAATTGACCGGCCTGCTCGACAGCGCCATCCGCGCCGCCGTCCGGCTGTGCCGGCGGATCGGCCAGGTTGGGCTATGGCTGCTCATTGCGATTTGCGGCGCCGCCTCCGCTTTCCTGAACAATACGCCCATCGTCGTGCTCAGCGCCCCCTTGGTCCGGGATGTCGCCGAGTCCATGAAACTGCCGCCCAAGAGATTTCTGATCCCGCTTTCCTACGCGGCGGTGCTGGGCGGCTCCTGCACTTTGATCGGCACCTCGACCAATTTGCTGGTCGACAATATGGCCAGCCTGGCCGGACAGCCGCGCTTCGGCATTTTCGAAATCACCCCGGTCGGGCTGATCGTCGCGCTGGCGGGGGGCATTTACCTGGTGATCGTCAGCCCGCGCCTGTTGCGCGCGACGGAAGCGCGCGACGAGGCCACCGAGGGTGCGGCCGCGCGCGCCATGACACAGGTCGATGAGCCCGGACTCGCGGGGTCGCAGGTTGGAACGGCGGAAGCCTTTGCCGAGGATCGCCCGCTTCGTCCTCTGCGCGCCCTGGTTTCCGCCGCGGTGTTCGTCGCGGTGATCGCGCTGGCCGCATTGAACGTTGCCCCGATCGCGGCCTGCGCCTTCGCCGGGGCGGTGCTGCTGATCCTGCTCAGGATCATCACCGCCGACGAAGCCTATTCGGGCCTGCGGCCGGACATCTTGATGCTGATCGCCGGCATGATCGTGCTCGGCATCGCGGTCGAGGTCAGCGGCCTGGCGAGCGCCACCACGCAAAGCCTGATCGGCGCGCTCGAAGGCATGCCGCCGCTGGTCGCGCTCGCCATCCTCTATGGCGCGACCC
>JBBSLM010000108.1:0-6916 GCA_038255245.1 Sphingomonadales bacterium | reverse complement strand
TGTTCAAGGCGGCGTGGATCGATGCGCTGGACCATTCGTCGGCGCCGCGGCTGATCGCGGCCAACAACCGGCGCGGCTGGCAGCTCAGGCAGATGCGCCAGGTGCGGTTTACCGATGAGCGCAAGCAGCGGTTCCTCGAACATTTCGCCGGCACGTGCGACGCGACGGCGGCAGCCGAGGCGGCGGGCGTCAACAAATCGACCGTCTATTCGGCGGCGCAGCGCGATGTGGAATTCCGCGCCGCCTGGGATGAGGCACTGGCATTCGGCCACGCCCTGCTGGAGGCCGAGGCGGTGCGGCAGCGGCTGGAGATGCAGGAGCGGCTGCGTGGCGGGATCGAGCCGAACGGAGAGATGCCGGCGGAGTTCGAGCGGGTGATGAAGCTGCTCGCGCGCTACGACCGGCGGGGCGGGCGCGTGGGCTTCAAGGGGCCGGGCGAGGGCAAGCTGCAGCGATGGAGCTTCGACGAGGCGATCGAGGCGCTGGACAAGAAATTGCGGGCGCTGGGGCTGCGGCAGGGCGTGGGGTCTTTGCCTCCTGCGGAGCCGACGGGGTGAGGAAGAAGAAGATTCTGGCTCACGCGAAGCCGCAAAGCCGCAAAGCCGCAAAGCCGCGAAGAAGAGAAAAGACAGGTGGTGCGCGCGGAAGCGCGGAGGAGAAGGGAGGCGCGGAGGGGTTGGCAGCTCTCGCGCGGAGCGCCTTTTTAATCCGATTTTATGGGCGCTTCGCGCCGGGGTGGGTTCGCACCATGCCTTCGCGGCTTGGCGGCTCTGCGTGAGCCCAATCTTCTTCCTCTTGTCCGCGCCTCCGCGCCTCCGCGTGAACGATCTTTCTTCCCTGCGAGCCGACCGTGAGGCGTGAGGCGGCGCTTGGGGTTTTGCTGGATTTGCTGGCGGCGGCGCCGGAGCGGCGGCGGGAGGTGTTGCGGGGGCTGCCGCGGCCGGCGGTGCGGGCGATCACGGACGAATGGTGGTGGCAGGCGCATGGCGGGCAGTGCGAGCCGGACGGCCCTTCAACAGGCTCAGGACAGGCCTGGCGGGTGTGGGCGATCATCGCCGGGCGGGGGTTCGGGAAGACGCGGGCGGGATCGGAATGGGTCTGGGCGCGGGCGCGGGAGCTGCCCGGGGCGCGGATCGCCTTGCTCGCCGCGAGCGCGGAGGAGGCGGCGCGGGTGATGGTGGAAGGCGAGAGCGGGCTGCTGGCGGTGGCGCGGTGCGACGAGCCGGTGCGGTGGCTGCGCAGCCGGGGGGAATTGGTCTTTCCATCGGGCGCGCGGGCCTTCGCCTACAGCGCGGCGCAGCCGGACCAGTTGCGCGGGCCGCAGCACCATTTCGCCTGGGCCGACGAACTGGCGAAATGGCCGCGCGCCGAGGATGCGTGGCACAATCTGATGCTGGGCATGCGGCTGGGCGAGCGGCCCAGGACGATCGTGACGACGACGCCGCGGCCGATGGCGCTGCTGAGCGCGCTCGAGACGCTGGACGGGAGCGTGGTGACGTGCGGGCGGACGGTCGACAATCCGCATCTGCCGGCGGATTTCCGGTCGGCGATGACGGCGATGTATGGCGGCACGCGGCTGGGGCGGCAGGAACTGGATGGGGTGCTGTTCGCCGATGTGGAAGGGGCGTTGTGGACGGTGGCGGGGCTGGAGGCTTCGCGCCTGATCCTCCCCGGCATTTGCCGGGGAGGGGGACCAGCGAAGCTGGTGGAGGGGGTCCTTGGCACGACGGAGAACCCCCTCCGTCAGCACTTCGTGCCGCCACCTCCCCACGAAATCGTGGGGAGGAGTGAAGTCGTTCGCACCGTCGTGGGTGTCGATCCTCCCGCTACCAGCGCCGGGACGTGCGGGATCGTGGTGTGCGGGGGCGACCGAGACGGCGGCTTATGGGTGCTGGGGGATCATAGCGCTTCGGGGCTTTCGCCCGAGGGGTGGGCGCGGCGGGTCGTGGCGGCGGCTGAGGCCTGGGGCGCGGACCTCATCGTGGCGGAGAAGAATCAGGGTGGGGAAATGATCGCCAGCGTGCTGCGCGGGGTGGGCCTGACGCTGCCGGTGCGGCTGGTGAGCGCGACCAAAAGCAAGGCGGAGCGGGCGGTGCCGGTGGCGCTGCGCTTCGAGACCGGACAGGCGCGGCTCGGCGGGCAGTTCGCGGAGCTGGAGGCGCAATTGTGCGCGTTCACGCATCAGGGCTGGGAGGGGGTGGGGAGCCCCGACCGGGCGGATGCAATGGTGTGGGCGATGACCGCGCTGATGCGCGGCGGGGGTGAGCCGAGCGTGCGAGGGTTGTAATTTGGCCTGCGCTAATAGCGTACCAATTCGACAATCATTAGACGCTTGTTGAGGCTATTAAACGATAGTACGGTCCGACCCAAATCGAGGGAGGGGTCGATGCGGATTCTTGGCGCAATCATGCTCGTGTTAGGGCTGCTACTCAGTTTGACAATAATAGGTGCTCTCATCGGGATACCGATGATGTTTGTGGGACTGGTGCTGGTAATTGCTGGTCGCAGCAAGCCGAATGTGATCGTTCATGTGACTCAAAATGGCCCGCAATATCATCCCCATGCCAATCCACAGCCGCCTCAGCCGCACTATAATCCTCCAGCAAGTCTTCCTGAAAACGGCATTTGGGCGGAGCAGGTGAGAGACGCCCGAGCGCCGCACCTGCCGCCGTCGGGGCCTGAGGGCCCTCATAGCCCAGTGAGTGCTCCACCCGCCGCTGGGCCAACTTCAACGCCCTAACTTTGCGGGTCGCAGCGAACTGACGAGGCTAGCTCAAGTCCTTCGACGAGCGACTGTTCGGACGGACCCGCTTCCCCTCCCGCGCCGCCGCCGCTAACCTCGCGCGCATGACCGCGCTCGACATCATCGTGCTCCTGCTGATCGGGCTGGGGCTGTTCACCGGCTTCCGGCGGGGGTTCACTTACAGCTTGCTGTCGCTGGCGGTGTGGGTGCTGATCGTGCTGGCTTTGTGGGGGCTGCACGGGCCGATCAGCCGGGGGCTGGAGCCGGTGATCGGGACGACGTCGGGCGCCTATGTGCTCGCCTTCGCGGCGATCTTCGCGATCATGTTCATCGGCGGCAAGCTGGTCGCCGGGCGGATGTCGCGGGGGGTGCGGAAATCGTTCGTGGGCGGGCTGGACCGGATGCTGGGCGCGGGCTTCGGGGCGCTGAAGGGTCTGGTCTATGCGACCCTGTTCTACATGGCGTTCAGCTTCGTCTATGACACGATCTGGGGCCGCGACGCGCGCCGGCCGCAATGGATCGCCGACGCGATGACCTATCCGCTGGTACACGGCACGGCGAACACGTTCGTCGATCTGGTCGAGGTGCGGCAGCGCGGCGGCGGGGCCGACACAGGCAAGGCTCCGGCGAAGACGAAATGAGCGAGATCAGGCTTTACGACACGCTGGCGCGGGAGAAGAAACCGCTCCGGCCAGCGGACCCGTCAGGCATCACCATGTATGTGTGCGGGCCGACCGTCTACAATCGCGCCCATATCGGCAATGCCCGGCCGGCGGTGGTGTTCGACACGCTCGCGCGGCTGATCCGGCATGTGCATGGCGCGGACAGCCTCACCTATGCGCGCAACGTCACCGACGTGGACGACAAGATCATCGACGCGGCGCGGGCGGAGGGGGTCGATCCGGCGGTGATCACGCGGCGCTACGAGGATTTCTATTTGGCCGACATGGGCGCGCTGGGGGTGCGGCCGCCGGACGTGGCGCCCAGGGCGACCGAGCATATTGGCGAGATGATCGCGATGATCGCGCGGCTGATCGAGACCAATAATGCGTATGCCGCTGAAGGCCATGTGCTGTTCCACGTGCCGAGCGATCCGGATTATGGCGCGCTCGGGCGGCGGGACCGCGACGCGATGGTCGCCGGCGCAAGGGTCGAGGTGGCGTCCTACAAAAAGGACCCGGCCGATTTCGTGCTGTGGAAGCCGTCGGCGCCCGAGGTGATCGGCTGGGACTCGCCGTGGGGCCGGGGGCGGCCGGGCTGGCATATCGAATGTTCGGCGATGATCGAGAAGCATCTCGGCACCACGATCGACATTCATGGCGGCGGGCTCGACCTGATCTTCCCGCATCACGAGAATGAGATCGCGCAGAGCCGCTGTGCGCATAATGGCGCTCCGCTGGCGCGGCATTGGGTTCACAATGGCTTCCTGTCGATGGGCGGAGCCGAGAAGATGTCGAAGAGCCTCGGCAATGTCGTGACGGTGGGGGAGCTGCTGGCGCAGGGCCATCGCGGCGAGACTTTGCGGCTGGGCCTGCTGTCGGCCCATTACCGCCAGCCGCTGGAGTGGAGCGAGGCGCTGATCACGCAGAGCAAGGCGACGCTGGACCGGCTGTACCGTATCGCAGGGGACATGACGCCAGGAGAGGCGGACGCGGGCGTGGTCGAGGCGCTGGCGGACGATCTGAACACGCCGCTGGCGCTGTCGCGGCTGGCGGCGGTTGACGATCCTTCGCGGCTGCGCGGGTCGGCGATGCTGCTGGGGCTGCTGCCCGAGAGCGCCGAAGCCTGGTTTCGGGGCGAGGGCGATATTGATGTGGACGCGCGGGTCGAAGCGCGCACGCAGGCCAAGCAAAGGCGCGATTTCGCGGAGGCGGACCGGATCCGGGACGCGCTGGCGGGCGAGGGGATATTGCTGGAAGATGGGCCACAGGGGACGAGCTGGCGGCGGGCCTGATAATTCCTCCCCTCGTTTTCGAGGGGAGGGGGACCATGCGGAGCATGGTGGAGGGGCCGCGCCGCAGGCGCGGGATTTTTTTCACGAAGAACCGGCGCTTTGCGTCGCCCCTTCACCATCCCGGATCAAGTCCGGGACGGTCCCCCTCCCCTGCAAATGCAGGGGAGGAATTTCCGTCGGACGAGCCTATATCTCCTCCCGTGGCCGCCCCGCTCTACACCCGCGACATCTTGCGCCTCGCCGCCAGCATCCCGCATCTGGGCTTGCTCGACGATGGCGAGGGGCGGTCGGAGCGGGCTTCGGCGGTGTGCGGGAGCCGGGTGATCGTGACATTGCGGGTCGATGCGGCGGGGCGGGTGATTGCGCTGGGGCAGGAGGTGCGGGCCTGTGCGCTGGGGCAAGCGTCGGCCGCGTTGATGGGGAAAGCGGTGATCGGCAGGAATGGCGCGCAGATCGCGGCGGCGCGGGATGCGCTGGGCGATTATCTCGAGGGGCGGCGGGACGATGCCGGCGACTGGCCCGCTTTGGGCGAGCTGGCGGCGGCGCGGGCTTATCCGGCGCGGCACCCGTCGATCATGCTGCCGTTCGAGGCGGCGGCGGAGGCGGTTGAACGCGCCGCCGCGCTGGTGAAGGCGCGATGAGCGCGGGCGCGGAGGGGGCGGCGGACGCGGCGCACGGCGTCGGGGATTTTCTGATCACCGCCGTGCCGATGTTCGGTTTTGCGCTCGTCTTCGTCCTGCTGTTCCGCAAGCTCGGGCTCGGTGCGACGCTCGGTTATCTGGTCGCCGGGATGATGGTCGGGCCGCACGTGCTGGGGCTCGTGGCCGATCCCGAGAGCATCCTGAGCTTCGCCGAACTCGGCATCGTGCTGCTGCTTTTCCTGGTCGGGCTGGAGCTCAACCCGTCGCGGCTGTGGCGGATGAAGCGCGATATTTTCGGCTTCGGCCTGCTTCAGGTCGTGCTGTGCGGCATCGCCGTTTCCGCGCTCGTCTGGCTGGTCAGCGGTTCGACACCGGCCGCGGCACTGGCGCTCGGACTGCCATTGGCTTTGTCCTCGACCGCGCAGGTGCTGCCGCTGCTGCAGAGCGCCGGCCGCCTCCGGACGCCGTTCGGCGAGCGGGCCTTTTCGATCCTGCTCTTCCAGGACATTTCGATCGTGCCCTTGATCACGATCATCGCCGCGATGAGCCGCAATCCGACCGATGCGGACGGGCCGCCGGGCTGGCTGCTGGCGCTCTACACGATCGGCGCGGTGGCCGGGCTGGTGCTGGCCGGACGCTTCGTGCTGCGGCCGTTGTTTCGCCTGATCGGCAATCTGGGCGAGCGCGAGATGTTCGTCTTTGCCGGGCTGTTCACGGTGATCGCCAGCGCGGCGCTGATGCAGTCGCTCGGGCTGTCGACGGCGTTGGGCGCGTTCATCGCCGGCGTGATGCTGGCCGATTCGCCTTATCGGCACGAGATCGAGGCGGACGTGGAGCCGTTCCGGTCGATCCTGCTCGGCTTCTTCTTCCTCGCCGTGGGCATGATGCTCGACTTGGGCGTGATTGCCGAGCGGCCGGTGTTCGTGGTGGCGATGGCGCTGGCGCTTATTGTCGTGAAGGGCGCGATCATCTTCGGCATCGCGCGTCTGTTCGGCATGGCGTGGCGGCCGGCGCTCGCGCTCGGCTTCCTGCTCAGCCAGGGTGGCGAGTTCGGCTTTGTGCTTTTCGCACAGGCGCAAAGCGCGCTGCTGATCGAGCCGGAGGCGGCCAGCCTGTTCGGGGCGATCGTCACCCTGTCGATGGTGACGACGCCGTTCCTGATGATGGCCACGCGGCGCTTCCGGGCCGAGCCGGTGACGGAGGAGGAACGGGACGGGCCGGTCGATGACGGCTCGCGGGCGCTGATCGTCGGCTTCGGCCGGTTCGGGCAGACCGTGGCGCAGATGCTGAACGCGCAGGGGATCGGCATCACCATGATCGACACCGATACCGAGATGATCGACATCGCCGGCGATTTCGGCGCGAAGGTTTATTATGGCGACGGCACGCGGCTCGAGATGCTGCGCCAGGCCGGCGCGGCCGACGCGGAATTGATCATGTTCTGCATCGATCAGGATCAGGTCGGGCCGGAGCTGGTCGGCGCGGTGCACGAGGCGTTCCCCAAGGCGGCGATTTTCGTGCGCGCTTATGACCGGCGGCTGCTGGTGCGGCTGCGCGACGCGCCGGTGAGCGGGGTGA
>JBBSLM010000107.1:0-6918 GCA_038255245.1 Sphingomonadales bacterium | reverse complement strand
TGCCCGGGTCGCCGAGATAGACGACGATGTGCGCGAAGCCGGCTTCGGCCCGGCGCTTGCCGATCCGGCGATCAATTTGCGCCAGGGTGCGTTCGCGCCCCGGCGGGAGCGGGTGGTCGACCGGACCAGCCTCAGGCGGCTGTTCCTGTTCGGCCTGATCCTGCTGCTGGTTTCGCTCGCCATTGAGATCATTGCGATCGTGCGGACAAGCCAGGCGGCCGACCGGGTCGAGGCGGAGGCCAATGAATTGCGCGCCGCGATCGGCAGCGCGCCGGGCGGCGCCGCGCCGGGCGGCGGCTTCGGCATCGTCGCCAGCGCTTTGTTCGACGCCGTGCGGGATACGCCGAATGTCGAGCTGACGCGGATCGCCTATCAGCCGGACGGGACGCTGCGGGCGTCCTTGCTCGCCGATAGCCAGGCGACGTTGGACGGCGTGCGGACGCGGATCGAAAGCCGGGGCGTGCAAGCCTCGGGCGGGCTGCCGACGACGATCGGCGGACGGGCGGCGGCGGAGCTGACGATGAGGGCGCGGCGATGAGCTGGTGGACGGCACGCAGCGTGCGCGAGCGGCGAATGCTGGCCGTGATGGCCGGGCTGATCGCGCTCGCTTTGCTCTGGTTCGCGGCGATCCGTCCGCTGATCGGGGCACGCGCGACGGCCGAGGCGCGGCTGCAGGCGGCCTCGACCGCGCTGGCGCAGGCGCGGGCCGACGCGGCGTCGTTCAATCGCGGTGCGGCGTCGCGGGCCGATGCGCCGCGTCCGCTGGCGCCGTTCGTCACGGCCTCCGCGAGCGAACAGGGCTTCACCAACATGGTCGTGACCGGCGCGCAGCCGGATGAGGCCGCGATCACCAGCGCGCAGGTGCGGCCAGCGGCCTTCTTCGGCTGGCTCGGCCAGTTGGAGATGCGCGGCATCAGCGTGCGGTCGCTGAGTGCGAGCGCCAATGCCGACCAGACCATTTCAGTGCAGGCCACGCTCGGGGGAGGGGAGTGATGCGGATCAGGCTGCCGATCGGCCGCACCTTGCTGTTCCTGGGCACCTTCGCTCTGTCGCTGCTTGCCTTGCTGCCGCTGCGGCTCGGCATCGACTGGTTCGGGCTCGCCGAGCACGGCCTGGCGGCGCGCGAGGCGCAGGGGTCGATCTGGCGGGGGGCGCTGAGGGAAACGCAATTCGGCACGGTCGGGCTCGGCGACGTCAATGCCGGGGTGCACGCCATTCCGCTGATCGTCGGGCGCGTGCGAATCGCACTCACCCGCACCGAAAGCCAGGCGGGCGGCGACGGCTTTGCCGGGGCGATCGTCATCGCGAACAGCGCGTTCGGCGTGGACGACGTGACCGGGCCCTTGATGCTGACCCCGGCGACATTGGGACGCTTGCCGGTCGCCCAGGTCAATCTGGAGGATGTCACGGCCCGGTTCGAGGACGGACAATGCGTCGAGGCGGCGGGCGTGGTGCGCGCGACGGTCGGCGGGGATTTTGGCGGCATCGCCTTGCCGCAGGGGCTGAGCGGCACGGCGCGCTGCGACGCCGGCGCGCTGCTGCTGGCGCTGGCCAGTCAATCGAGCATGGAGACGCTGGAGCTGCGCCTGAGCGGCGACGGCCGTTACACGGCCAGCGCGCTGATCCGGTCGACCGATGCGGCGCTGCAGCCGCGCATGGCGGCGGCCGGCTTCACCCTGACCGGGCAGGGTTACGGAATGACGGTCAGCGGCGGCTTTTAGTCAAGGGCCGGGGTTGACCACCGCGGGCGTTTCGCGGCCAGGTTCGTTGCCGGCGGTGAGGTCGAGATATTCGACGCGGGCGACGCCGGCGCGAACCATGATCCGGCTCCCGGTTCGCGTGCCCTGTGCCGCCGTGTAGGTGTAGCGCTCCAGCCGGTAGCTTGGGGTCGGATCGCCGCTGGCTTCGTAGCGCCGGCCACGGATCGACGCGAGGACGGGGTCCGCCCAACTCGCGCTGGCCCCCTGCCTCGCGATTTCAACGCCCTCTACCGTCCCGTCCGGCCTGATCCAATGGGCGACATCGATCCAGGCGTTATGGAGATTGTCGCGGTCGACGCCGGGCAGGATGCTGGACGTCGAGCCGGCCGTTGCGGCGATCAGCGCGATCGGCGGCGCGTAGAGCAATGCCCTGGTCTCGCTGTCGCTGCGGGGAATCCCGGCCAGCATCTCATCCGAGCGCGCGATGTCGCCGCGCTGGCGATATTCGCGGGCGAGGAAGAGCCGGGCCGAGACCGCTTCATATTGCTGTTCCGGATCGGTGGAGCGGGCAAGCTGCTCGAGGCGCCGGGCGACGGCACCACGGGGCTCCGTAAGGTAAGCGAGGTGCAGCTCGCGCATCCGGGCGCGTCGGACCACATCGGTGCGGCCCAAGCGCTCCGCCTCACGGATCAAGTCAGCCAGTTCGCGTCGTGCGCCGGTCCGGTCGCCGGTGCGCATTTCCATCTGCACGATTTCCAGCCGCGCGGTGAGATGGCGGTGGTCTTCAACCGGAATGCCGGCACGCAGCGTCCGGAGGATCTCGTACGTGGACTGCCTTGCCAGGTCGTCGCGCCCGCGATGCGATTGAACCAGCGCCTGCGACCGGTGAAGATCGGACACCGGCACGGGATAAGCGCGCCGATGCCGGCGGTTGCGCCCAAGCGAGGCGGAAATCCATTCTTCGGCGCGCTCGTAATCGCCGTTCAGGAATTCGCCCTCCGCCAGCGCCAGGGAAGCATCGATATCCTCGTTGGGCGGGCAATTGCGGCGCAGGCACGCCTCGAGATTGGCGCGAAGGTCGCTGATCCGCTCGCCGGTGACGATCATGACTTGATCTTCCCGCTGCGGCTGACCGGTCGCTGCCAGGAGCGAAAGCGCGAACAGGGCGGCGGCATTCATTGCGGGGCACCTCTTGAGATCGCCATGTCGGAGCGGGGCGTGGACAATGTCCCGCTGACCGCCGCTGCCTCGGGCCCGGCTTCATGAACGGGTTCGGGCAGCGGCTCGCCCATGCAGCGCTCGATCTTGCGCTTCAGTTCCGGATGGGCGTCCAGATAGGGTTTGATCCGCTCGTGCGGCGCGATCCAGAAGCGCGCCTGGCTCGAGAGGACGACGGTGGCCGCCGAGGTTTCGCCGCTGAAGAAGCCCAGGCCACCGATTATGTCGCCGTCGCGGCAGAAACCGATCGCGCGGCCGGCCATCATCACCCGCGCCTCGCCGGAGCCCAGATAGCAGAATTGCTTCACCGGCTCGCCTTCGCGCAGCAGCACTTCGCCCGGGCTGCCGTTCAGCCAATAGCCCTGATCGATGAAATGCCGCGCGCGGGAACGGCCGGCGCCCTTGAGCAGATGATTGCTCATCGCCTGCTCTTCGGGATTGAGCCGGGCCATGCCGCCGGCGATCACGCCGATCAGCAGCATCAGGATCGCGAGGCCCAGGATGATCGCGGTCCAGATGATCGCGGTGCGGTCTTCGCCGGCAACCAGCGCATTGGCCAGCTCGAACCCGGCCAGCAGGGCAATCACCAGCCGTACGAAACGGCCGCGAACGATCAGCAACAACAGGCTGAGGAAGCCGTAGCGCGCATAATCGGCGTGTTCGATCAGGGTTTCGAGACTGAACGATTCCACGCAAATGCTCCCGTCGGTCCGGCGGGGGCCGGCCTCTCGTCGCGCCGAATGTGCGGCGGCGCGGCGGCCGCCGCAAGCGCTATTGCGCGCCGGCCGTACCGCCCGCCGCCGGACGGTCGGCATCATGCGTCGCGATCAAGGTGTCGAGCTGGCCGCGGCACTGGCTGTCGAGCAAGGCCGTCGCAAGACCGGCCACGTCGCCCCGGGCGACCGGCTGGATCGACTTGGCGGTGAGCCGCGTCGGGCTGGCGCCGCCGGTCCAGTTCAGCTGATAGCTCGCGCCGTCGACGATCGGCACCGAGCGCGGCCAGGCGAGAATGGTCTGGCCTTGCGCCCAGGTCACGGTCTGCGCCGCGCCGGTCTGCGGGGTGATGGTGAGCTGCACCGCGCGCTCGGCGCTCGGCCGCCACAGCATTGGCGTGCCGCCGGCGGCGACGCAGGCGCGGCCGCTCTGGGTGACGTTGACCTGCCAGACATCGGTCGGGTGCGGACCGGCGACGGGCGGATCGCCGCGCGTCGCCCCGGTGCCGACCCGGACCTGGCCCGCGGCGAGGCGGCCGGTGCAGCCCGCGCCGCTGGCGTTGCAGGTGCCGGGACCGCGCAGGGTGCGGGTGCCGGCGCCGGACAGGACGACGATCGTGTCGCCGGGGCGCAGCGAGAAGGTGGCGTTGTCGGGAAGCCGCTGGCCGGCCGGATAGCGCCGCGCGGAAGGACCGACGGAGCGCAGCACGAGCACTTCGGCGGCGACGTAGGAGATCTCGCCCGCCATCAGGGCAAGCACAGCGAACTGGGCGAAACGCCTGGATTTGGAAACAGCGGTCATGTTCGACCTCCCTACCTGAACCGGCCAGCTCATCACTTCGGGGCCGGCGTTGCAGCCTTCATAGCGCGAAAAAGCTGAACAGGGGAGAACGAAGGCACGCCTTTGCCGCAGCAGCGGTCAGCTTGGTCGCTGGTCTCGCATTTTCGTCGCGCGGCTTACTCTCCGCACCCTATTTGGAACCGAGCACATATTGCCCGCCGGGGCCGGCCTCGCGGATGCGGAAGACGAAATTGGCGAGTGCTTCATCCTCCTTGTGGGCGGCGGCGACCGCCTCGATCTCGGCCAGCGCGGCCTTGTCGCCGCCGTCATAGCGCTCCCACAGGCCGGCCAATTGGGTGCGCAGGCCTGAGTCCATGCCGGGCTTGGGTTCCCACACTTCGATCGGCGTCGCGCGGCCGGAAAGGACGATGCGGCCCATCGGGCGGAAAATGTCGAGCCCGCTCGCGTCGCGGGCGGAGCGGCTGACCAGCACCGTCGTCTTCAGCGCCTTGTTCGCCGATTCCAGCCGGGCGGCGGTGTTCATGCCATCGCCCAGCGCCGTGTATTGGATGCGCTTCTCGCCGCCGAAATTGCCGACGACCGCCTCGCCTTTGTGCAGGCCGACGCGGGTGCAGCCGATTGGCGGGACGTCGTCGCCCGCATCGCGGCGGAAGGCCTCGCCCGCCTCGAACAGCGCCACCGCCGCCTTGGCCGCCCGCGCGCCATCATCGTCGCGGGCGATCGGCGCGCCCCAGAAGGCGACCACGGCGTCGCCGACGAATTTGTCGATCGTGCCGCCATGATCGAGGATGATGTCGCTCATCGTGTCTAGATAGGTGTTCAAGAGGCCCGACAGCCGCTCCGGCGTGATCGCATGGCTGAGCTTGGTGAAACCTTCCAGGTCGGTGAACAAAGCGAAAATCTCGGTCTTCTCACCGGTCAGGGTCAGCCGCTCGGGATCGCGCATAATCTCGTTGGCGACGTCGACGGGCAGATACTTGCCCAACGCCGAATGCGCGAACTTGCGCTGCTCCGCCCCGACCGCGCGGGCGGCGATGCCGATGCCGATGAAGGCGAGCAGCCAGCCAGCTCCCCACCCGGCGGCGGGGAGTTTGAGCGTGCCAACATCCTGGGCCTCCAGCAGGAAGGGCAGGAAGGCGATCAGCGCAAGCTGAACGAGCAGGCCGAGCACGAGGAAAAGTCCGCGCAGTTCCAGCATGCCGGTGACCGCCCCGGCCACCACGATCAGAGCAGCGGCGACCCAGAGCATGAAGGGCGACAGGCCGCCGGGCGCATGTCCGTCGAGCAATTGCCGCAGCATGTGGGCGTGCACTTCCAGCCCGATCATTTGCCGCCCGGTCTGCGGCGTCATCGGCGTCTCTTTCTGGTCGAAGTCGAAGATGTTGCCGCCGATGAGAATGTAGCGGCCCTCGAATTGGCTGCGTAGTGCCGCCGCGACTTCGGCGAGAGCCTCGGGCGGTAGCTCGGCGAAGCCGGCGAGCACGTCTATCGGGATTTCGGCGAAGACCGGCGTGTCGTCGCTGGCGGGGATGCGATAGGTGATCGGCCCGATATAGCCCTCCAGCAGGGCCGCGGCCTCCGGAGACATGGATCGGGACAGGATCGGCGGCTGGTTCGGCGGCTGTGCTCCCCAGCGGCGCACGACCCCGTCTTCGACATCGGCGTCCATCTGCACGCTGGCGGGTTTCACCCGGTCGGTGCGGGCGCGCTCGATGAAGGCGTCCAGGAATTCCTGCTGGTTGTGCTGGATGACTCGGTCGTTCGCGTCATCGTCCCGCACGTAGGCAATATAGGTGGGCGTGCGCATCGCGCGGAGCGTGGCGATCAGCTCCTCGTCCTCGGCTTGCGGCTGGTCGAACAAGATATCGATGCCGATCGCGCGCGGGTTCATCGTGTCGATCACGCGCAACGCCTGGGCGAGCATGCGGCGGTCCAACGGCGAGCGCTTCTCCAGCTGGATCAGAGTGTCGTCGGTGTAAGTGACGAGGGTGATGTCCTTGTCCTGCCCGACCCGTTCGGCGGAGCGTACGAAGCGCAGATCGTACAATGCGCGCTCGCCATCGCCGAGCAGAGGCAAGGACCAGCTGTAGCGCGCCACGTAGAGCCCGCCCGCGAGCAGCGCCAACATCACCAACAGACGCACCGGACCGATCTGGCGCAGCACGCGGCGAACGATGCCGGTTCGCCGCTCGGTCGCCGTGTCCGCCATCTTTCCGCCCCCACAGCCGCTTCGGCGTAAACCTAGCCAAGCCCCGCGATGATGAACAGACCGGAATCGGAAGCGGAACGATGCCCGGAAATCTGCGGAAAATGAGTCTTTCGAGTCACACTCCCGCCAAAACGGTGTCGTTCGGCCGCAAACGCTTTTCCCGAAGAGTCCGAACGGGTTATACCCGGCGCATGACAGGCGGCCCATCATGCAAGCCGATGCTCGCGCATTGAGTGAAGAGCGGCCCCGGCGTTTTGCTTTCGAAGAGCAGGACGT
>JBBSLM010000106.1:0-6937 GCA_038255245.1 Sphingomonadales bacterium | reverse complement strand
CTGGACGCCGCGTGCGCTGGCCGGCCTGATCGACCGCTGGAAGAATAAGGGCTGGACCCCGGCCGAGGTCGACAAGGGCGAGGCCGAGGCCTTCGCCCATGGCAAGGGCGCCGCGCTCTACAAGCAATATCAGGACCGGCTCAAGACCCTCAACGCCTGCGATTTCGGCGATCTCTTGCTGCACATGCTGGTCATCCTGCGCACCCACCGCGACGTGCTGGAGCATTACCAGCAGCGCTTCAAATATGTCATGGTCGACGAGTATCAGGACACGAACAGCGTCCAGTACCTCTGGCTCCGTCTGCTCGCGCGGGAGCGCAAGAACCTCTGCTGTGTCGGCGACGACGACCAGTCGATCTACTCCTGGCGCGGCGCGCAGGTGGAGAATATCCTCAAGTTCGACCGCGATTTCCCCGGCGCGAAGATCATCAAGCTGGAGCAGAATTACCGCTCCACCCCCCACATCCTCGCGGCGGCCTCCGGCGTCATCGCCCACAATGCTGGCCGCCTGGGCAAGACGCTCTGGACCGAGGAAGCCGAGGGCGACAAGGTCAAGGTGATCGGCGTCTGGGACGGCCCGGAGGAAGCCCGCCGCGTCGGCGAGGAGCTTGAGACCATGCAGCGCGATGGCCGTAAACTGGCCAGCGCCGCCATCCTCGTCCGCGCCCAGTTCCAGACCCGCGAGTTCGAGGAACGCTTCATCGCGATCGGCCTCCCCTATCGCATCGTCGGCGGCGCGCGCTTCTACGAGCGGATGGAGATACGCGACGCGATGGCGTATTTGCGCGTCATCAACAGCTCCGCCGACGACCTCGCCTTCGAACGCATCGTCAACGTCCCCAAACGCGGCCTCGGCGACAAGGCGGTCGCGAAGATCCACCAATATGCCCGCGCCCAGGGCATCCCCCTTTTCCAGGCCGCCGCCGGCATCCTCGACACCGACGAACTCTCAGGAGCCGCCCGCAAGTCCCTGGGAAACCTCGTCGGAGACTTCGCGAGATGGCGGAGCATGCTGCCTTGGTATTCCTCCCCTGCTTTCGCAGGGGAGGGGGACCGCTCGGCGCAGCCGAGTGGTGGAGGGGCCGGCGAAGCCGGTTCTTCTCCGCGCAACCGCACCCTCCCCCACGCCGAACTCGCCCGCCTGATGCTCGACGAATCCGGCTACACCGCCGCGCTGCAGGCCGAGCGCAGCGCCGAGAGCGCCGGCCGCCTGGAAAACCTCGCCGAACTCGCTCGCGCGATGGAGGAATATGAGACGCTCGGCGCCTTCCTCGAGCACGTCAGCCTCGTCATGGACAATGACGCGAGCGCCGACGACGACAAGGTCACGATCATGACCGTCCACGCCGCCAAGGGCCTGGAGTTCGACACGGTGTTTCTCGTCGGCTGGGAAGAAGGCGTCTTCCCGTCCCAGCGCGCGCTCGACGAAGGCGGCAATGCCAGCCTCGAGGAGGAACGCCGCCTCGCCTACGTCGCGATCACAAGAGCGCGCCGTAAGTGCTTCATCATCCACGCCGCCAACCGCCGCATCTACGGCCAATGGACCAGCAGCATCCCATCTCGCTTCGTCAACGAACTGCCGGCCGAGCATATCGAGATCGAGACCACCATGACCGGCGGCGAAAGCCTGTGGCGCGCCAATTGGAGCGAACATGCCGATCCGTTCGCCAACGCCGGACGCGCCGGCCAGCGCGGCCCCGGCTGGCAGCGCGCGGCGGCGGGCGGCCAGGGCAATTACACCAGCTTCGCCGACCGCGTCGCCGAAAGCACCAACGCCTTCCGCGCCGCCGCCGCCCAGCCGAGGCCGGCAGGCACCCTCCCCGGCGAAGTCAAAGCCAGCGCCATCAGCCTCGGCAACCCCGGCCGCACCGACCTTGAGCTAGGCCAGCGCGTCTTCCACCAGAAGTTCGGTTACGGCCTCATCGCCGAGATCGAAGGCAACAAACTGGAGATCGATTTCGAGCAGGCGGGCAGGAAGCGGGTGCTGGATAGCTTTGTGAGTTTGGGCTAAGGTAGGTCAGCACGATGGCTCGTCTCAAAGCATGGATCGCCAACGAGTGGCGGAAACTGCTCCGCGCGTTGCGGGAGAGCATTCCCTTCGTCTTGCTTGTACTTTCTCTCGCCACCGCTCTGATATGGACATACCAGCAGATCGGACTTTTCGTATTTCCGGCGCCGCCGACCGGCCAGCCGGTCGGGCAATTCGCTACCGAAGGCATTGGATCGATCCTAGCAGCCATTGTCGGCCAACTTATCCGCCTGACTTGGCCAGCCGTTCTTCTGATCTGCGTAATAGTGATCTTCCTGTCTCCCGCCGCAAAGAGAGTTGCCACCGCTACCTGGAGCCGTACGAAGCGCGTCAAAGTAGGACAAGTGGAACTCGAGCTTAGTTCAGAGACTGCCAAGAAGCTTCATTTTGAGACTGGTGAAGCTTTCTCTCAGTTTCGCCAAGTTCTAAATTCAGAGATTTCAAGGCAAGTAAATGCGTTCAAGCTGCGGGATATGCTTGAACAAACTGTCGCATCATCATCAATTTCTAAGAAAATATTAAACGCTACGAACTTCCGGTGTACGATTTATATTCGAGACATTCTATTCGAAGACACTTTGTATCAAGCGACGGAATATTACCCTTGGGACGGAAAACTAACATCAGGCCGCACGTTTTCCAGCCGATTCGGCATAATTGGGCGGGCGTGGAGAACCGGGGTCAGCTTGGGTGAGGGCTCAGTTCCCACCGATGAACAAGTTTTGATCACGCAGTGGGGAATGACTAAGGAAGAAGCTCGGCGGGGCTCCCGGTCGAGACCATCATACCTCTGTGCCGTTTTGAGAGCGCCGGACATGAGTGGCAACGATGTCGCAACAGGCTTGCCGGTTGGTGTTTTGTTCGCCGACTCGACCGACCAGAATGCGTTCGGAGACGCGGCTGGAGCGGAAGCTGTGGCTAAGGAACTCGAGGACGCAGCGTTCAATTCAGGCCTTAGACACGCACTCAAGGAACTCGGAAATGATATCGCAAAGTACTCTGCGTCGATCAAAATCTGATACCCACCCGGGCGATGACTATGAGCAAATTGCCAACCATTATTACAATCAAACTCTCCATCCGACCTGCGCGGCGTTGCGTGATGCCAGCCTTTCTCTTGCTATCGAATTAACTCCTCAACATAATTATTCTGATGTATTAGAGGTTGGATGCGGAAAGGCTCTGCTTCCACAACTATTTTCTGAGCTAAAAATAAGGTATTTGCACGCCATTTTAGGAGATGCTTCAGTATCGATGCTGTCTCACTCAAAAGAGTACGCTTCGCAGAATACGAATTTAATGTTGATGGACGCCACTAATAATCTATTGGAAAGCAATAGATTCGATTTTATACTATCGATCCTTGGTGATCCGTACAATGGACTGCAGTTTTGGGAAGAAATCTCCCGCCTACTAGCAACCGGTGGAGTGGCCGTATTTACTACACCTTCAAAACTCTGGTCCGATATTTTTCGGCCAATTGGACAGAATTCAGGCACGCACACCTCGGAATTTGAAACGCCTGAAGGCGGAATCGTCGCGCCGCCTTCCTTGATACTCTCTGATGAGGATTTGGAATCGCTTCTCTCGACGCTTGGGCTGACGGTGGAGGCAACAGCTCATCGCTCGGCAAGCACCATCCCTTCCGCCTCGAAAGCCCCAAAACTTGGTGTGATAGCCCAGTACCAGCCGTTCGCTTCGGGCTACTTGGTCCGCAAACTCTGAGTGAGCAGGCACATGCTCACCTTCACCCCCCTCTCCCCCCGCGCCATCGAGATCGTCGCATCCGGCCATTTCACCGCGGCCGATATCGCCCCGGCGCTCGACCGCATGGCGCAATTGCTCGACGACATGCCGAAGCTCGACATTCTCGCCGACGTGCGCGGCTCGCACTCCATAGCCCTCTCCGCGATTGGCGAGGAGCTGAAGCGCCTCCCCCTCGTCTTCCGCCTGATCCGGCAGCCCGGAGCGGTTGCGAGGCATGCGGCACGCCTGCCGGCCCGGCAAATGCGACCAACAAGAAACTAGCGGGTCGCGATCGTCGCGGACGCGCAATGGGTCCGCGTCGCCAGCCGCATCGAAAGCGCGCTCATCCCCGGACTGCATTACGAAGTCTACGAGCGCAGCGAGTTAGCCCACGCCCGCGCCTGGCTGCTGCGCCAGACCGACGCCCCGCGCCCCGCCTGAGACTTGATTTTCCTACACGCGCCGAATGCTTTATCCTGGCCGGATGACCCGTCTCGTCCGCCTGCACCATCCGCACCCCGCAACTCGCGCGGGCCTCGCGTGCGCGCGCGAGACCCCCGGACTTTCCGGACCTTCCGGCGCCCACCCCGGCGCACAGCGCGCGGCCAAGTCATTGAAAAACCACCCGGCAAGGCGTCAACTCTGTCAACTTCCGCCGGCCCAGCCATGAGCGTCGCCTTCCGCCGCGAATCGGATGACGAGCATCTCGAGCCCAAGTTCGAGCTGCCGATCCCGCCCGGCCCGAACCTGGTCACCCCTCGCGGTCTCGCGCTGATCGCCGCGCGGATCGAGACGCTGGAGGCCGAGCTGGCCGCGCTCGGCGACCTCCCCGTTGGCCGGGAAGCCGCCAAGACCCAGGAAGGCGCGGCAGCCGAAGTGCTGCGCCGCGACTTGCGCTACTGGCGCACCCGCCACGCGACTGCGGAGATCGCGCCGCCGCCGGAGGAGGACGAGGCCGGGATCGGCACCGCCGTCACCTTCCGTCTCGGCGGCGCGGAGCGGCGGATCGAGATTGTCGGCCATGACGAGGCCGATCCCGACGCCGGCCGCATCGCCTTCACCGCCCCGCTCGCGCGCGCCCTGATCGGCGCCGGCGCCGGGGAGCGGGTCGATTTCAACGGCGTCGAGGAAGCGATCGAAATCATCGCCATCGCGCCGCTCACCGACGGGGGAGACTGACATGGCCGAACGCTTCGAACGTCACCGCCAGCCCTGGAAACAGGAGGAGATCCAGAAACTGCACCTGCTCGCCGGCAAGGGGCAATCGGTGCGCGCCATCGCCAAGGCCCTCACCCGCAGCGAGGAATCGGTGAAGGACCGGGCCAAGGCGGACGGGCTGAAATTGTCGAAGCTGCGGTGACGGCTGCCCGCATCCTCGTGGACGCCGACGCCTGCCCGGTGAAGGACGAAATCTACAAGGTCGCCTGGCGCCGCGCGGTGCCGGTCACGATCGTCAGCAACCAGCGGATCCGCATCCCCGATCACCCCCTGATCGAGCGGGTTGTCGTCTCCGACGCGTTCGACGCCGCCGACGACTGGATCGCCGAAGCGTCCGGCCCGGCCACCGTGGTCGTCACCGCCGACATCCTCCTCGCCGATCGGGCGCTGAAGGCCGGCGCGACCGTGCTGGCCCCGACGGGCAAGCCCTTCACCACCGCCTCGATCGGCACCGCCGTCGCCACCCGGGCGATCATGGCCGATCTGCGCGCCGGCATCGGCAATACCGGCGGCCCCGCTCCGTTCGCCAAGGCCGACCGCTCCCGCTTCCTCTCCGCCCTCGATGACGCGCTGGTGCGCCTGTCGAGGAACTGATCGGGCGGACCATTGCTTTTCAGCGCCATCTGCCCCATATCCCCCTCGCTGACGTCGCTGGCGACGGGTCCCGATGCCTCCTTTTTGCGAGGCCGCTCTTTTCCCAATCCTCCGCTGACCGGCCCCGTGCCGCATGATGCCGCACGGGCTCATCTGGCGCGCATCCCCAGACGCGCCTCAGACTAGGGAGCCAATTTTGGCCAAGGAAGAACTTCTCACTATCGAGGGCCAGATCGACGAGATCTACCCCGACGGACGCTTCGGCGTGATGCTGGACAACCAGCATCGCATCATCGCCTACACCGCCGGCAAGATGCGGCGTTTCCGCATCCGTTCGGTCGTGGGCGATCGCGTCCACGTTGAGATGACGCCTTACGACCTCAGCAAGGGCCGCATCATTTTCCGCGAACGCACGCCGGGCGTAGGCCCGAGCCAGCGTCGCAGTTTCAAGCGATGACGCTCTTTTCAATGACGATAATCGGGCGCGGATAGTCCGCGCCTCAAGGACTGAAATGCAACTTAATACCAATATTCGACCCAAGCTTTTCCTGCCGCTCGCGCTGCTCAATCCGGCCCCGGCCGCGGGGCGCTCCCACTCGGGCGTTCAGCATGGCGGCCTCTCGCCGCTCGAGCTGCGCCGCATCGTCGCCGATCTGATCGGCTGACCCAAATCCCGGCCCCCGCTTCGGCGGGGGCCAAGTTGGAGACTGAACATGGCCACCCGCAACAGCCGCGAAATTCCGTTGCCTTATCTGATCGCCAAGGGCGAGGACGGCAATTGGCGGCTCACCCTGCGCAACACCCGCTTCAACAGCTGGGGTTATCCGCTCACCGATTCGACGCCCGTGGAAGAGACGTTCAAGACGGCCGCCGCCGCCCGTGGCTATGCCAAGGAACATTTTGGCGCCGAAGCCGGGCAATTCGCTTCCAAATAAGGATCGCGTCGCAACCGAATCCCGTCGCGTAAGTTTCTCTCGGAGCGCTCATTTCTGAGCCGCATTTTCGCTGGAGATCGCAATGACTTACGCCACGGCTCAGGACGGTACCCGGCTCTATTTCAAGGATATGGGGCAAGGCCGTCCGGTCGTCCTGATCCACGGCTGGCCGCTCAATGCCGACAGCTGGGAACAGATTGCGGTCCCGCTTGCCGAGGCCGGCAACCGTGTCATTGCCTATGATCGCCGCGGCTTCGGCCGGTCTGATCAGCCGTGGAACGGCTATGATTACGACACCTTCGCCGACGATCTGTCCGCGGTGCTCAAGGAAACCGGCATCGACGGCGGCGCGGCTCTGGTCGGCTTCTCGATGGGCGGCGGCGAGATCGCCCGCTACCTCTCGCGCTACGGCTCG
>JBBSLM010000105.1:0-6946 GCA_038255245.1 Sphingomonadales bacterium | reverse complement strand
CGCGCGCCTCGTCCATATAATTTTCTTCCACGTCCAGCACGATCCGGCCGGGCGCTTCCTCGTGGACGCGATATTCGTTGAAATCGCCGATCATGAAGACCCGGTGACCCTCCGCCGGCGACTGGTAGAACGCGAGATAGGTGTAGAGCCCGTTCATCGCCGGGTCGCCGCCGGCGGTGCCATAGAGCTTCGCGCCGATATTGCCCTGGCGCAGGTCGGTGACCTGGATCACTGAAGCCTCGCGATGCCGGGCATCGTCGTCATCCGCCTGCACAGTCGCCGGCGGCGGCACCTGCGTCGCCGAGGTGGCGACGCCCGGCTGTGACAAGGCGATCAGGGCCGCGGCCCCGCAGCTGAACAAGATACCCATTCTAAACCCTCCCCGACGCGGCGATTCGGCCGCCCCGGGGAAGCTATCACGGAACCACGCTCAGTCGAACATCGTGCTGAAGCGCCGAGCCGTCCGCTCACGCCAATGGCCGCGATGATAGGCGTCGCTGGCGAGCAGCGGCAGCACCGTGGTCGCCTCGGCGAAGACCATCTGCTCGAGCGCGGTGCTCACCTTGCCCCAGGATGCGGCCTCCTGCAGCGTCGATGACGAGCAGGCCCCGTCGCGCACATCGGCGACGGTGATCTGCACGGCATATTTGTGCACCTCGACATCATGATGGCCCAGGATTTCGGCGCAGACGACCGTGTCCTGGATGAAATTCTTGGGCACGCCGCCGCCGATCATCAGCAGCCCGGTGGTGCCCGCCTTGATCTTGATGTCGGTCAGCTCGCGGAAGTCGGCGATCGCGTCGAGCACCATGTAGGGCTTGCCGGCCTTCACCGCATCGACCTGATGCTTGACCAGCCCGAAGCCGGCCGAACTGTCCACGAAGGCCGGGCAGAAGATCGGCACGTCATGCTCGTAGGCGAGCTTGACCAGGCTGTTGTCCTTCTTGCCGTGCGTTTGCAGATAGCGGCCCATCTCGCGGATGAAGGCGCGCGAGCTGTACGGGCGCGGCTCCAGCGTCTCCGCGATCTCGAAGATGGTGTGATCGACGGCCTGAAGCGCCTCTTCGTCGATATACGTATCGTAGATTCGGTCGATGTAGAGCGAACGCAACGTGTCGTCGTCCGGCACCTCATTGGCCTGATAATGTTTGTGGCCGAGCGCTTCGAAGAAATCCATGTCGACGATCGTCGCGCCGGTGGCGACCACCATATCGACCATGTTGTTGCGGATGAGCTCCGCATAAAGATCCATGCAGCCGCCGGCCGAGGTCGAGCCCGCGATCACCAGAGCGATCGAGCAATCCTTGTCGCTCAGCATCTGGTTGTAAATGTCCGTCGCCCGGCCGAGGTCGCGGCTGGAAAAGCTCATCTTGCGCATCGCCTCGACGATCGGGCGCGCGTCGAAGCTCGTGATGTCGATATGCTCGACCTCGGTGGCAAGCAGCTCGGCCTTGCGGGTGTCGTTGATGGTGTCGGTCACTTCGGTCTCCAATCAATCAGCCGTCACCCCGGACTTGATCCGGGGCCCACCTTCTTTGCCTGTGAAAGGGCAGGTGGATGCCGGATCAAGTCCGGCATGACGAATAGAAACTATGGCGAGATAGCCGGTAGGCTATCGCCGTTACAGCGTAACGACGTTCGACGCTTCGCGGCGTTCCTCGATCTCCGCATAGAGCGAAGCCATCGGTTCGTCCCCGGCCTCCACCGTCATGCCCGCGCCGAAGCCATTGAAGCGGGTGCGCATCGCCGTGCCATAGGCGCCGAGCATGCCGATCTCGACATAATCGCCCGCCTTCGTGTCCGCCGGCAGCATGAACGGCCCGGCCATATGGTCGAGATCGTCGCAAGTCGGCCCGTAGAAGCTGAACGCCATGTCGCGGGTGTGCGATTCCTCCTCGCGCACCAAAGCGACCGGGAAACGCCAGCCCACGTGAGCGGCATCGAACAAGGCGCCGTAGGCGCCTTCGTTGATGTACAGCTGGTCGCCGCGCCGCTTCTCCACGCGCACCAGCACGCTGGCATATTCCGCGCACAGCGCCCGGCCCGGCTCGCACCAAAGCTCGGCCGAATAGGAAATCGGCAGATCCTCGAAGGCGCGGTGGATGACCTCGAAATAGGCCTCCAGCGGCGGCGGCTCCATGCCGGGATACCAGGACGGGAAGCCCCCGCCGACATCGACGATGTCGACGGTGACGGCCGCCTCGACGATCGCCGCGCGAACCCGTTCCATCGCCTCGGCATAAGCCGACGGCGTCATCGCCTGGCTGCCGACATGGAAACAGATGCCGAGCGCGTCCGCCGCCTGGCGGGTCGCCATCAGCAGATCCTTCATCTCGTCCGGCTCCGCGCCGAACTTGGCGGCGAGGCTGAGCTTGCTGTGATCCGAGCTGACCCGGATGCGGACGCACAGGTTCAGGTCCGCCGCATGACGGGTCGCGGTGACGATCTTTTCCAGCTCGTCCATCGTGTCGAGCGAAAAGGTGCGCACGCCGAAGGAGAAATAGGCCTCGGCGATCGCTTCTTCCGACTTCACCGGATGCATGAAACACAGCGTCGCCTCCGGCAGCGTCTCCGCCACCAAAGCGACTTCGGCCAGCGAGGCCACGTCAT
Organism: Sphingomonadales bacterium; assembly: GCA_038255245.1. Taxonomy (GTDB): domain Bacteria; phylum Pseudomonadota; class Alphaproteobacteria; order Sphingomonadales; family Sphingomonadaceae; genus Allosphingosinicella. Next base: position 4,336 of record JBBSLM010000105.1, on the reverse strand, counting down.
AATGGGTGATGCCGGCCGCCCACAATTCGCGCAGCAAGGCCGGATCGGGATTGGCCTTCACCGCATACATCGACCGGCCCGGAAACTTCTCGACGAAGAAGCGGGCGGCGCGACGCGCGGCGTGCGGACGGACGAGCGTGACCGAAGCGGCCGGGCGCTGACGGGCGATATCGAGGGCGGTAACGCCGCCTTCGCGGGGCGACGCTAGCCCCAGCGCGATATGATGCTTGTGCAACTCAAGGGACCTCCAAGACGGTAAGTTCGGGTGAAAAGCGACCTTGCGGTTATTGGAAGTCCCCTTGGGGTCGCGGAGTGGCGATATATGTAGGGGGGTCCGGTGTGTAAAGACCAATTTCCGTAACATGACGGATCAAATGCAGAGCCGCCGCCAAGCCGTTGGGAGGACAGGATGAATTGCGAGAGGGCGCCGAGCGCTGAAGGCGTGGCCGCAGCGGTGGCGCGCGTCCGCGACCAGGTGACGCGCACGCCGCTGCTGCCGTTCGAACTGGACGGCAAGCGGCTCTGGGCGAAGGCGGAATGTCTGCAGCAGGGTGGCTCGTTCAAGCTGCGCGGCGCGACCAACCGGCTGCTGCAACTCGATGCCGAAGAGCGCGCCAGGGGCGTCGTCGCTTTCTCCTCCGGCAATCATGCGCGCGGCGTGGCGATCGCGGCGCGGCGGCTCGGGATCGCGGCGACCATCGTCATGCCGGCCGATGCGCCGGCGGTGAAGCGCGAGGCGACGGCGGCGGAAGGGGCGCAGCTCGTCCTTTACGACCGGGCGCATGACAACCGCGTCGCGATCGCCGCGCGCATTTCGGCTCAGACCGGCGCGATCGTCGTGCCCTCGTTCGACGATGTCGACATCATCGAGGGGCAGGGGACGGCCGGCGTCGAGATCGGCGAACAGCTGGCCTCGAATCCGCCGATGGTCGTGACGCCCTGCGGCGGCGGCGGGCTGTCGGCGGGAATCGCCTTGGCGCTGCCGGGCAGCGCGATCGTCCCGGTCGAACCCGCCGGCTGGGACGATATGGCGCGCTCGCTCGCGGGCGGCCAGATCGTGCCCGTCGCCCCGGACGCGCCGCCGACCAGGCTCGACGCGCTGCAGACGCCCCTGGTGTCGCCGCTGACCTTCGCGGTGCTGCACGAACGCGGCGCACGCGGTCTTGCCGTCACCGACGCAGAAGCGCGCGCGGCGATGCGCTTCGCTTTCGATTCACTGCGGCTGGTGGTGGAGCCCGGCGGCGCGGCGGCTTTGGCGGCCGTGCTGGCGGGGAAGTTGGATCCGCCGGAAGGCAGCGTGATCATCCTGTCCGGCGGCAATGTCGATCCGGTCTATTTCGCGTCGGTGCTCGGCGCTGGCGGCTGACGCGAATCGATCAGGGCGGCGAGCAAGTCCAGCTCGGCCGCGAGCAAACGCATTTCCTCGGCCCGCTCGGCGCAGCCCGGTGCATCGGCGGCGGCGCTTTCGATCAGCAGGGCGAGCGACGGCAGGATTCGGCCCTCGATGACATCGAACGCCTCGCCGATCGCGGCGTCGCGCAGGTCCTGGCGGAAATCCTCGTGCTTCATTGCCAGCGGAGGCTAGGCGGACAGGGTTAAGCGCGCGTAAAGAGCCGGGCCATGGACGGCACTTCCAACCTCATCCTCGCCATGCTGATGATCGCCGGTTTCGTGCTGGTCGCCGGCGGCATCTACGTGCTCACCAAACGCGGCGACCGCACCAAAGGCGTGCTGATGATCGTCGCCGCCCTCGTCATGTGGGGCAATGTCGCGATCATGACGCTTTGATCTGAGAAAAGCCGGCACCGGCCCGCACCCCCACCCGGCCTCCCATCTAGGATACGCTGTCTGGGAGGCCGGGTGGGGGTGCGGGCTGGTGCCGATCCCGCGTCAGCGGGAAAGAAACGTCACCTTATCGGACAGCCCGGATCGAGCCTATAATCCAGATAATCGTCCACCTTCTTCATCAGCTGCGGCATTTCGTTGACGAAGAAATGGTTTGCGCCCGGCACCGTTTCATATTCGACGGTGATGCCGCGCTGGGTGCGCAGCTTTTCGACCAGCTTCACCACGGCGGGCGGGGTGACGACCTCGTCCGCCTCGCCCTGGATGATGATGCCGCTCGCCGGGCAGGGGGCCAGGAAGGCGAAATCATACATGTTTGACGGCGGCGCGATCGAGATGAAGCCGCGCGCTTCGGGGCGGCGCATCAGCAATTGCATGCCGATCCACGCGCCGAAGCTGAAGCCGGCGACCCAGGTGGTCTCGGCCTCGGGATGGACCTGCTGGATCCAGTCGAGCGCCGACGCCGCGTCGGACAATTCGCCGATGCCATTGTCGAACACGCCCTGGCTCTTACCGACACCGCGGAAATTGAAGCGCAGGGTCGCGAAGCCGCGCTTCACGAAATCCTTGTACAGCGCCAGCGTGATCGGGTGGTTCATCGTCCCGCCGCCCTGCGGATGCGGGTGGAGGATGATGGCGACGGGTGCGCGCGGGCGCGGACCTGGCTGAAAGCGGCCTTCGAGACGCCCCTCGGGGCCGGGGAAAATGACTTCGGGCATTGCACCTGCTTATGGATTGGTTGCACGGCATTCGCGCGTGAAGGCGCGCCTCCTATATGGGTATCGCGCAGAATTCCACAATTTGGGACGATCAGTGAGCCAGCGCCCCCGCATCTACCTCGATCACGCCGCCACGACGCCGATCCTGCCGGCGGCGAAAGCGGCGATGATCGAGGCGATGGACCGCTGGGCGAATCCGTCTTCGCCGCACGCCGAAGGCCGCGCCGCGCGGGCGGCGCTGGAGGATGCCCGCGAACGGATCAAGCGGGCGCTGGGCTGGGATGGGGAGCTGATCTTCACCTCAGGCGCGACCGAGGCGATCGAGATTGCGCTCGGACGCACCGACCGCCGGGTGTTGGTTTCCGCTGTCGAGCACGACGCGGTATTTCGCGCAGTCCCGGACGCGCATGTCTTGCCGATCGCCAAGCGCGGCCGTGTTTCCGCCGAGGCGATTGATGATGCCCTTCAGGCCGGGAAGGCTGCAATCGTCGCAATCCAACACGTGAATTCGGAAACGGGGGTTGAGCAGCCGGTTGGAGACTATGCGAGCCAGGTGCGCGCTTTGGGTGGCTTACTTGTCTCGGACTGTTCTCAGTCGGCTGGCAAAATTCCTTTGCCGGACGCCGACATGCTCGTGGTCTCGGCGCACAAGTTGGGCGGCCCCCCCGGGGTCGGAGCCTTGCTTGTCCGCGACTTGGCTATGCTGAAGGCCGTTGGGGGTCAGGAATTCGGCTATCGAGGCGGCACTCAAAATCTCCCCGCTGCTGTCGGCTTCGCCGCGGCGCTCGAACAATTCGACATCCGAGAGTTCCCGCACAGTTTTCCCGGTTCACCGCCGATGGTGAGTTGGCTTGGGCATCTGGGCAACTTCCTCCGCGATCTCGACTGGGACATCCAGCATCAGGGTGGGCTCTTTCAGCCATGCGCGGTGTCGCCAGACGATCTCGCGTTCAAATGCGGTTGGATACTGGCCCTCACCATTCCGGGGATGAGCGCGGCGGCGCAGCTGATTCAACTGGATGCGGAGGGCGTCTCCGTATCCTCCGGTAGCGCCTGTTCCTCGGGTTCGTTGAAACCCAGCCGCGCGATGAAGGCGTTCGGAGTATCCGACGAGGATGCGCGCTGTACGATCAGGGTGAGCTTCGGCTGGTCGACGACGAGCGACGACATCGAAGTCTTTATGGGTGCGTGGGGCAATCTCGCTTCCGAAGCGCGGTGTCGCGCCGCATGACCATCTACCTCGACTATCAGGCCACCACCCCGCTCGCGCCGGAAGCGGCGGCGGCGATGCGGCCGTGGCTCGACGACAAATTCGCCAACCCCCATTCCTCCCACCGCCTCGGCCGCGAGGCGGCGGCGGCGTTGGAGGTGGCGCGGGGGGAGGTGCTGAGGGCGCTCATAGTAAACCCCGTTCGTCTCGAGCGAAGTCGAGAGACCGGTTCGGGCGGGACCACAGCTTCGACGTATAGACCTGGGCCAACCCGTGTCTCGACTTCGCTCGACATGAGCGGGGCTGGGAGGCTCTATTTCACCTCCGGCGCCACCGAAGCGATCAACTGGGCGCTGAAGGGCGCGCTCTCCCGCCTCCCGCCCGAGCGCCGCTCCGTCGTCACCCTCGCCACCGAACATGCCGCCACGCTCGACACCTTCGAATGGCTCGGCCGAATGGGCGCGCGGGTGGATATCCTTCCGGTCGGTCCGGACGGCCTCGTCGATCTCGACCTCGCCGCCGCGCGCATCACCCCGGAGACCGGCATCGTCGCCGCGATGCT
>JBBSLM010000104.1:0-6963 GCA_038255245.1 Sphingomonadales bacterium | reverse complement strand
GGCGAGAATTTCGACTGGGCCACGGCCGAGGCGCTCGCCTTCGGCGCACTGGTCGGCGAGGGCTATCAGGTGCGCCTGTCCGGGCAGGACAGCGGCCGTGGCACCTTCAGCCACCGCCATGCCGTCTGGCGCAACCAGGAAACCGGCGGACGCTACATTCCCCTCTGCAACGTCCCCGGCGGCCTGGGCCGGTTCGAGGTGCGCGACAGCCCCTTGAGCGAGTTCGGCGTGCTCGGCTTCGAATATGGCTATGCCTGCGCCGATCCGCGCGCGCTCGTGCTGTGGGAAGCGCAGTTCGGCGATTTCGCCAATGGCGCGCAGGTGATGATCGACCAGTTCATCGCCGCCGGCGAGGCCAAGTGGCTGCGCGCCTGCGGCCTCGTAATGCTGCTGCCGCACGGCTACGAGGGCCAAGGTCCGGAGCATAGCTCGGCCCGCCTCGAGCGCTATCTGCAGCTGTGCGCCGAGGACAATATGCAGGTCGCCTACTGCACCACCCCGGCCAATTATTTCCACATATTGCGCCGCCAGATGCTCCGCGATTTCCGCAAGCCCTTGGTGATCATGACGCCCAAGTCGCTGCTCCGGCACAAGCTCGCCGTCTCCAGTGCTGCCGACTTCACCGGCGAAAGCCACTTCCGCCGCATCATCTCCGATCTCGGCGGGCCGGCCGACCGGGACGTGCGCCGCCTCGTCCTGTGCTCCGGCAAGATCGCCTACGAATTGATGGAGGCCCGCGACGCCGCCGGCGTCGAAGACGTCTCGATCGTCCGCATCGAGCAGCTTTATCCCTTCCCGTCCGAGCCCCTGATCACGCGTCTGAAGCGCATGCCGAAGCTCGCGGAGCTGGTCTGGGCGCAGGAAGAGCCGAAGAACAATGGCGCCTGGAGCTTCGTCGAGCCGCTGATCGAAGAATGCCTCGCCGACGCGAAAGCCCCGGCGAAGCGCCCATCCTATGCGGGCCGTCCCGGCTCCGCCTCACCCGCCACCGGCCTTGCCAAGCGCCACGCGGCGGAGCAGGCGGCGCTGATTGCCGACGCGCTGGGCACGGCGCAGGCAGCGGCCCCGGCCGAAGCGGCGGCGAGCGAAACGGTGCGCAAGGCCGGCAAGGCCGGAAGCTGAACGAAGGAAAGAGATCAAGATGGCCACCGACGTCACCGTCCCGACCCTGGGCGAATCGATCACCGAAGCCACGGTCGGCCAGTGGCTGAAGCGGCCCGGCGACGCGGTCGCGGCCGATGAGCCGATCGCCAGCCTGGAGACCGACAAGGTCGCGATCGAGGTCAACGCGCCGGTCGCGGGCACGCTTGCCGAGCAGCTCGCCGCGGAAGGCGACACCGTCGCCGTCGGCGCGCTGATCGCCCGCATTTCTGAAGGCGGCGCGGCGGCCGAGCCGAAGGGCGAAGTCCAGGCAAATGCGGGCGAGAATATCGCGCTGCGCGAGCCGGAAAGTGGTGGCGAGGAGGAAGAGACCGAGCTTGCCGGCGTGCGGCTTTCCCCCGCCGTCCGCCGCGTGGTGCTCGAGCATCAGCTCGATCCGTCGAAGATCAAGGGTACCGGCAAGGACGGCCGCCTGACCAAGGACGACGTCCTCGCCGCCGCCAAGGCGCAGAAGGCCGCGCCCGCGCCCAGCCAAAGCGCGCCGGCGCCCGTCGCGGCCCCGCAAGCCCCCGCCGCAGCGCGCCGCGCCACCGGCGAACGCCGCGAGGAGCGCGTCCGCATGACGCGCCTCAGGCAGACCATCGCGAGCCGCCTGAAGGAAGCGCAGAACACCGCGGCGATCCTCACCACTTTCAACGACGTCGACATGAGCGCGGTGATGGAAGCGCGCGCCCGCTACAAGGATCTGTTCGAAAAGAAGCACGGCATCCGGCTCGGCTTCATGAGCTTCTTCATCAAGGCCGCGACGCTGGCACTGCGCGACGTGCCGTCGGTCAATGGCGCGATCGAAGGCGACGAGATTGTCTACCACGACTATGTCGACGTCTCGGTCGCCGTCTCCGCGCCGCAGGGCCTGGTCGTCCCGGTCATCCGCGACGCCCATGCGATGAGCTTCGCCGAGGTCGAACTGGCCATCGCCGACTTCGGCAAGCGCGCGAAGGACGGCACGCTGACGATGGACGACATGAAGGGCGGCACCTTCACCATCACCAATGGCGGCGTCTTCGGCTCCTTGATGTCGACCCCGATCATCAACCCGCCGCAATCGGCCGTGCTCGGCATGCACCGCATCGACGAGCGACCGGTGGTGAAGGACGGCCAGATCGTCATCCGCCCGATGATGTACCTCGCTCTGAGTTACGACCACCGCCTGATCGACGGCCGCGAAGCGGTCACCTTCCTCGTCCGCATGAAGGAAGCGCTGGAAGACCCGATGCGGCTCCTGATTGATTTGTAATGACTTGCTCCCCGGCGAAGGCCGGGGCCCAGACTTTTCGTTTCTGGACCCCGGCCTTCGCCGGGGAACGAGGTAGACAATGACTGACACCACCTATGACCTCATCATCATCGGCTCCGGCCCCGGCGGCTACGTCGCCGCGATTCGTGCCGCTCAACTCGGGCTGAAGACCGCTTGCGTCGAGAGCCGCGAGACGCTCGGCGGCACCTGCCTCAACGTCGGCTGCATCCCGTCCAAGGCCTTGTTGCACGCCTCCGAATTGTTCGAGGAAGCACATGACGGCACGCTCGCTAAATGGGGCGTGAAGACCCAGGGCGTCGAGCTCGATCTCGACGCGATGCACGCCAGCCGCCTCGAAGCGATCAAGGGCCTCACCGGTGGCATCGAATTCCTGTTCAAGAAGAACAAGGTGACTTGGCTGAAAGGCCGGGCCAAATTCACCGCCAAGGACGCGATCGACGTCGCCGGCACCCGCTACAGCGCGAAGAATTTCATCATCGCCACCGGCTCTTCCGTGACCACGCTGCCGGGCGTGGAGGTCGACCAGCAGCGCATCGTGGATTCCACCGGCGGGCTGGAGCTGAGCGAAGTGCCCAAGCGCATGGTCGTGATCGGCGGCGGCGTGATCGGGCTGGAGCTCGGTTCCGTCTGGAAGCGGCTCGGCGCGGAAGTCACGGTGGTCGAATATCTCGACCAGATTCTGCCCGGCTTCGACGGCGATGTGCGCAAGGACGCCAACCGCATCTTCAAGAAGCAGGGCTTCGTCTTCCGGCTCGGCACCAAGGTCACCAAGGCCGAGACAAGCGCCAATGGCGTCACCCTCACCGTCGAGCCCGCGGCGGGCGGGGCGGCCGAGACGATCGAGGCGGACGTCGTCCTGGTCTCGATCGGGCGCAGGCCCAACACCGATGGCCTGAACCTCGAAGCGGCCGGCATCCAGCCGAACAAGCGCGGCCAGATCGAGGTCGATCACGATTTCAAGACGGGCGTCGCCGGCATTTACGCGATCGGCGACGTGACGCCGGGGCCGATGCTCGCGCACAAGGCCGAGGATGAAGGCATCGCCGCGGCCGAGATCGTCGCCGGCCAGATCGGCATCGTCAATCACGAGCTCATCCCGAGCGTGGTCTACACCATGCCGGAAATCGCCGGCATCGGCCTCACCGAGGAAGAAGCGCGCGAGAAACATGGCGAGGTGAAAGTCGGCAAGTTCCCGATGCTGGGCAACAGCCGCGCCAAGACCAACCGCGAGGGCGACGGCTTCGTCAAGGTGATCGCCGATGCGAAGAGCGACCGCGTGCTCGGCGTGTGGATCATCGCCAGCGTCGGCGGCACGATGATCGCGCAGGCGGTGCAGGCGATGGAGTTCGGCGCCACCAGCGAGGACATCGCCTACACCTGCCACGCCCACCCGACGCACAGCGAGGCGCTGAAGGAAGCCGCGATGATCGTGGTCAACGGCAAGGCGATCCATATATAATCTATAAAAACCTATTGACCGTTCTTATGATGCCTAATAGGGAACGCAAATTCCTATGGAGGTTTATATGAATTCGTCGCTAGATCAGAAAATTGCTTCAGCCGTTCAAGCGCTTTGCGCTTCAAGTGATCCAGCCCGAAGACTGTTTGACGCCTTCTCGCAGCGCCAGCGGGACGCTCGCGAGACTACTGTCGATCGCGCGGCTTGGCTGACCGGAGTCGATTACAGTTCGATGGTGCAAGTCTTCAAGCAACTTGGCGATATCGGTGTCGGCCGGTTCATTCCTGGTCGGCACGGCTATGTGTCGAGGATGGAATGGAAGTTTAGCATCCGGAGTTTGGGCGAGGTCGCACAGGGTCGCGGCAAAAGGCTGAATGACGTGGCGGCGGATGCCGATATGGACGACGCCGTGTCCTCCACTGATAGCAAAGAACAGCTAGTCGAGCACGAGTTCCTCTTGAGGGCCAATTTGAAGGTGAAGCTGAGCCTCCCATCCGACTTGAATCAAAAGGAAGTCGACCGCTTGAGCGCTTTCCTGAGCACTCTGCTGATATGAGGTCGAGCAGCCTAAAGCGCCGCCTTTCGGGTTCCGTCCGGGAGCGGCCCCGACATGGCTTAGGGTCAGCATGACCGCGTTAGTTTTCTCAGTGTTCGTCCTCGCCCTTGGCCTGGCGATGGACGCCTTCGCGGTTGCCGTTTCGCAGGGCACGTTGCGCGTTCGCCCGCGCTTTCATGCGCTGAAGCTCGGCCTCACCTTCGGTGTCGCCCAGGCGGTCATGCCGCTCATCGGCAGCCTGATCGGGCTGGCGGTGCTCGGCTGGATCAGCGCCTTCGATCATTGGCTGGTGCTCGGCCTGCTCGGCTTTCTCGGCATCCGCATGATCCGGCAAGCCTTCGACGCGGAGGTGGAGGCGTCGGCGCTCACCGGCTGGGCGCTGGGCGCGGCGGCGGTCGCGACCAGCGTGGATGCGCTCGCGGCCGGCATCACCTTGCCCTCGCTCGGCCTGCCGGTGGTCAGCAGCGCCCTGGTCATCGGCCTCGTCACGGCGGCGCTGTGCTTCGTGGGCGTCCGCGTTGGTGCGCTGGTCGGCAATCGCGCCGGGCGGATCGCGGATGTGCTGGGCGGCCTCATCCTGCTCGGCATCGGCCTCCACACCTTCATCTCCCACCAGTTTCTCGGCGGCTGACGATGGATCCCGCCCGGCTCGCCGAAGTGCTCAGCCCGGCCCTCGTCTGGCTCGATTATGCCGGCGTCTTCGTCTTCGCGGCGTCCGGCGCCCTGCTCGCCGCGCGGAAGCAGCAGACGCTCGTCACCTTCGTCTTCTTCGCCGTCATTACCGGCGTCGGCGGCGGCACCGTGCGCGATCTGCTGATCGGGGCGCCGGTTTTCTGGATCGGGCGCAATGCCATCCTGCTGGTCTGCATCGGCGCGGCCTTGCTGGTCTGGCTGCTTCCGCGCCGGTTGCTGGAGGGCAGACTGCTCGACTGGCTCGATGCCGGCGGCCTGGCCGCTTATGCCAGCTTCGGCGCCGCCAAGGGGCTCGCCTTCGGCGTCGCGCCAATTCCGGCCATCGGCATGGGCGTGCTCACCGCCTGCATGGGCGGCATCGTGCGCGACGTGCTGGCCGGCGAGCCAAGCATCCTGATGCGCCCCGAACTCTACGTCACTGCCGCGGCCCTGTCGGCCGCGCTGACCGTCGGCCTAGTCCTGGCCGGCCTGCCCGTGGCCGTCGCAGGCGCGATCGCCTTCGTCGCCGGCTTCGGCCTGCGCGCGCTCGCGATCCTGCGCGGCTGGTCGCTGCCCGCCTATCAGCGATAATCGATCCGCACCTTCGCCGCGGCCGCAAGCGCCAACGCCCGTGCCGCCTCCACGCTGTCCGAACGCGCCAGCGCCACGCCCATCCGCCGGTTCGGCCGGGTCACCGGCTTGCCGAACAGCCGCACATCGACCGGCGCCTCCGCCGACCCCAACGCCAGCGCATCGCCCAGGCCTTCGAAGCCGAAATCCGCCGCCGCCCGGTCCGCCAGAATCACCGCCGACGCCGAGGGTCCGCGAAAGCCCACATCCGGGATCGGCAACCCGAGGATCGCCCGCGCGTGCAGATCGAACTCGCTCAGTTCCTGGCTGATCGAGGTCACCATCCCTGTGTCGTGCGGCCGCGGGCTGAGTTCGGAGAAAATCGCCTCGTCGCCGGCCACGAAGAATTCGACCCCGAACAGCCCATAGCCGCCCAGATCGTCCACCACCGCCCGCGCCATATCCTGCGCGCTTGCCAGCGCCGCGTCCGACATCGCCGCCGGCTGCCAGCTCTCGCGATAATCGCCTTTCTCCTGCACATGCCCGACCGGCGGACAGAAGATCACCCCGTCCCGCGTCCGCACGGTCAGCAGGGTGATTTCATAGTCGAAGGCGATAAACTCCTCGACGATCACCCGCGCCCGGTCGCCACGCATGTTCGCCACGGCATAGTCCCACGCCGCCGGCAGATCGACCGGCAACACGACAGTGCTCTGACCCTTTCCAGACGAGGACATGACCGGCTTGATCACGCAGGGATAGCCGGTGTGCTTTGCTGCGGCCCAAACCTCCTCCAGACTCTCGGCAAAACGATAGCGCGACGTCCGCAGCCCCAAGGTCTCCGCCGCCAGCCCGCGGATCGCGTCGCGGTTCATCGTCATCGCCGCCGCCCGCGCCGACGGCACCACGTGCCAGCCCTCGCCCTCCAGCGCCTCCAGTTCCTCGGTCCGGATCGCCTCGATCTCCGGCACGATATAGTCCGGCCGATGCTTCTTCACCGCCGCGCGAATGGCGGCGCCGTCCAGCATCGAAAACACCTCGCGCCCATCCGCCAGCTGCATCGCCGGCGCATCGTCATAGGCATCGCAGGCAATCACCCGCGCCCCGAGACGCTTGGCCGAAATAACGAATTCCCGGCCCAGTTCCCCGGACCCGAGCAGCAGGATGGTGGCGATGTGGTTCATGGGGTCCCGTTGCCGCTGGTCGCATAAGAAAGCAAATCCGATACTCGCTGCTGGCCCAGGAATCGCGGTGCCGCCAGATTGGATCATATTCGATAGCGTTCTC
>JBBSLM010000103.1:0-7056 GCA_038255245.1 Sphingomonadales bacterium | reverse complement strand
TGATCCTCAGTCGAGCTGGCCGATGCCGTCGCAGCTGAAATCGAACGCGGCCAGGCCGGTTTCGAGGTTCGCGGCGAGCGTCCCGGTGTTCATCAATTCCTCGATCCGGTCATTCTCGCTGAGATCGGCCGCCTCCACCATTGCGTCTTCCCATTCGCTGACATCGAACGTGCCGGCGCCGACCCAGGCCAAGGCGAGACATTCGGCCAGTTGGTCGTCGGCGAGATCCTCGAGCAGGCTCTGCACCTCTTCCTCGACCTCGTTCATTTCGTCGGCGAGGGCAGACAAGGCGACATTGCCGTCTTCGTCGTCGCCTGTATCGTCGATATTGTCGGGATCCTCGTCCGGGTCCTCCGCCGGGACCTGGGCTTCCATTTCCCGCGCCCGGATAACCAGCCGGCAATAGGTTTCGAGTGGTGTCAGCAGGTCCATCGGGCAATCTCCGGTCAGTCTTGTCGGCTCGCAAACGACAGGGTGCGCTTTGGGTTCCGGCCTAGCAAATGTGGCGCGCGCTCGCCAGTTGACCGCCCAGCGGGTGCTTCCTATAGCGCGCCCTCGCCTGAAGGGGCCGGCCTGTGCGCCGGTGCCGCGAAATCGGGGCGGAGTAGCTCAGCTGGTTAGAGCAGCGGAATCATAATCCGCGTGTCGGGGGTTCAAGTCCCTCCTCCGCTACCATTCCCCATCGACGGCCCACCGAAAGTTTCGCCTCCGTAAGGATTCGCCGCGGCCCTCGAACTGCGTTACCTTCCGGTGCCGCGCGGGGACGAGTCGTTCGCCGTGCCGGGGCATGTCGCTTTCGCGAATTTCCCGGCCTCCGACCGCCTTGGCGTGAAAAGGTTGATGGCTTCCCCGCGCGATGCGCGTCCGGCTCGATCCGGCGCGGGTCGAGGAGGACGCATCATGAAGCCGCTTCCGAAAGTCAGCCGCCGTTCCTTTCTCGCGACCGTTGCAGGTGCGCCACTTGGCGTCGCCTTTGTCGGCGCCAGCGTTGGCGACGCGCAGGCGCAGCCGAGCTGTACCGATCGCGATCCGGCGCCGCCGCGTGGCGATCCCGGCGGTCGGGGCCGAAATTGCCAGAACCAGCCGGCGCCGACCCCACCTTCCACCGGGTGCAGCGATTCCGATTCCGGCTCGGGCGCCGATCCTGGCGGGCGCGGCCGCCGCTGTTCGGCCCAGCCGCCTGTTTCGGGGTGCAGCGACCGCGACCCGTCCGATCCGGGCGGGCGGGGCCGCAATTGCGGTGGCAATGTCGGCGGCGGCACGCCGACCGGCCGCCGCGAGCGGACCTATGAAGTCTGCTGGGTCGATCACCCGAGCCGCACCGACAATGAATGCAACATCCAGACCTATACCGAATGGGCGACGACCTATTCGGACGGGCGGACGGTCCACGACACCGCCGAAGCGGACGGGCGCAAGGCGGAGATGACGCGCCGCGGTTACACCATCCGCTGGCACCGCATCCTGCAGGATTGGTGAGAATTCAGGCGCGCTCGACTCGCTCCAGATAACCGTTCGCCCACAATTTGCGGATCAGGTGTGGCGCGTCACTGGCGTCCGGCAAGTCGTCGCGGCCGAATGGCTCGCCCGACAGCGCGGTCTCGAGCGCGGACAGGTCGCCCGTGCCGAAGAAGATATCGCCGCCCGGGCCGATCAGGGCGATGCGGCCCTCGTCGTCCGCAAGCTGGAACGGCACCAGAGGGCGGCGGCGGAAGCGGTCGTCGTCGGCCGGCACGCTTGGACCCGCGGACAGCACCCCGGCGACATCGGGGCGGCGCGAGCGCAGGAATTCGTGCCCCATCAGCTCGAACGCATTGTCCATCTGCGCCTCGCGGGCGACCAGTTCGGCCAGCTTACGGAAATGCGCCTGCGCCGGGGCGCGGTCGAAACCGGCATCGGCATAGCCGGGCGGCAGAGAACGGCGGAAGGCCGGTTCGCTGATCGCCAGTTCCGACACCGCTTCGAGCATCAGATCGGCCCAGGTCCGCGTGATCAGCCCGACGGTGATGTGCAGCGACGGTTCGTTTCCCGCATTGGGCGCGTCGTGCATCACCCCGCGCGGCAGATACAAGCAGTCGCCCGCGTTCAGCGTCAGGCTCTCGGTGACCTCGCCCGGATCGTGCTGGCCGGGCGCGAAACCCTCGCCGCGATACGGGATGTCGACCGGTGTATTGTACAGCCGCCAATGCTTTGCGCCCGCGAGCTGCAACACGAACACATCATGATTGTCATAATGGGTGTTGAACCCCTGATTGCCCGGCGGGGTCAGGTAGATGTTGGTCTGGATGTGGCAGGACATCACCCGCTCCAGCGCGCGGCAAAAGGCGCCAAGGCGCGGCATCGAATCGTGCAATTGCGGCAGGATCACCGTCGCGCCGGCCAGATATTGTTCGGTCACGGCAGAGGCGATGACGTTGCCGTCGGTGCTGAGATAGAGCGAGGGATCGATCCGGTCCGGGTGGCGCACCAGTTCGAGCATGCCCTGCCGCAGGTCCGCCCCGTCGATAAAGGCGTCCAGCGCGTCGATGGTCAGCAACTCTTCGAAGCGGCGCGCATCACCGGGGGAGATCAGATGTTTCTGCTCGAGATGGTCGGTGAAGAACGCCTCGGGCGGCATTCCGAGCAGAAACCCGATCGGATCGGCATGCCAAGGCGGATCGCCACCAGCGTTGGCCAACCAATGCGTCATGCGTAAACCCTCCCGCCACGCATCAGGCACTTCGCACGGTGCGCCGTCAAGCGTGTAAGGACTCCGCTCGTCCGTCATGGTCAATCGCGTGGGAAATATGGCTCAAGGGCTGATTCGAGCAGCCTCAGCGCGGCGGTCGCGGGCGGGCTTAGCGCGCGCTGTTCCAGCGGGTCTCGCAAAGCCGCGAGTACTGCACGGCCCGCGGCCGCCAGCAGTGCCTCGCGCGGCGAAAGAGAATCGTGACCGTTCACAGGTGCAGGGACCGGCCGAAAGGGCCGATGGAGTATGCCAACATCATCTGTCCTCTGCCCAAAGCGACGCGCTTGATGCACTACGTGCAAAAAGGCTTGCGATTCCGGCGCACTTGGCGTGGTTTGCGTTCTGCGCGCTGAACCGGAAGATTCAACGTTTTCATTGTTTAGTCAAGTATAATTAAGCGAAACCGATGAGCTATGGAATTCGTCTGGCGGAGGAACGCAAGCGGCTTGGGCTGAGACAGGCCGAGTTCGCGGCACTCGTTGGCACGGACGTGCCCAAGCAAAGCCTGTACGAGACAGGCAGGCGCGAGTTGCGGGCCGATTACTTGATGCGTCTGGCCGACGCGAGCGTGGATATTATCTATGTGCTGACCGGCCGTCGCGCGGAAGGCGCGTGGTTGGATGAGGGCGCCAGCTTATTGCTTGACGCCTATTTCGCCTTGCCGGGCGAAATGCAGCGCGCGCTGGTTGAATTTTCGGCGAGCTTGCGGACCCAGTTCGAGCCCGGCAGCACGCCGACGCTCCACGGTCGCCGGACCGATTATCGCGCAGGCGACGACGAGGGCTGAGCGGCGCTTGCGCCGGGTGCGCGGCCTCCCTAACTCGGCTGCGAAAGGCGCTCCATGTCCGAAACCATCTCTTCCCGCATGCTGATCCTGGGTTCCGGCCCGGCCGGGCTCACCGCCGCCATTTACGCCGCGCGCGCCGGGCTCGAGCCGATCGTGATCCAGGGCATGCAGCCGGGCGGGCAGCTGACCATCACCACCGACGTCGAAAACTATCCGGGCTTTCGCGACACCATCCAGGGCCCGTGGCTGATGGAGGAAATGCAGGCGCAGGCCGAGCATGTGGGCGCGAAGATGGTCTGGGACCAGATCGTCGACGTCGACCTGTCGCAGCGGCCGTTCCGGCTGAAGGGCGACGGCGGCACCACTTACGTCGGCGATACGCTCGTCATCGCCACCGGTGCGCAGGCCAAATGGCTGAACCTGCCGACCGAGGAGCATCTGAAGGGCAGGGGGGTCAGCGCCTGTGCGACTTGCGACGGCTTCTTCTATCGCGGCAAGAAGGTCGTGGTGATCGGCGGCGGCAACACCGCGGTCGAGGAAGCGCTCTACATGACCAATCACAGCCAGGAGGTGATCCTGATCCATCGCCGCGATCATTTGCGGGCGGAGAAAATCCTGCAAAAGCGGCTGTTCGCCCATCCAAACATAAAGGTGATGTGGAATCGCGCGGTCGGCAGCTTCGTCGCGGGCGGCGAGCCGGAGAAATTGGTCGCGCTCCAGTTGGTCGATGCCGACGGCGCGCCGGCCGAGCGGATCGAGACGGACGGCGCCTTTGTCGCGATCGGCCATGCGCCGGCGACCGAGCTGTTCCGCGGCCATCTGGAGCTGGACGAGGACAATTATCTGCGCGTCGAAGCCGGCTCGACCCGCACCAGTGTCCCCGGGGTCTTCGCTTGCGGCGACGTGATGGACAAACTCTACCGCCAGGCCGTCACCGCCGCCGGCACCGGCTGCATGGCCGCGCTGGATGCCGAGAAATTCCTCGCCGAAGCGGATTTCGCGGAGGCCCAGCACGCGCCCGAGCCGGAGACGGTCGCGGGTTAAAGCGTCAGTGCCTTGAGCGCATCGAGGACAGCCTCGTTAAGCGCCTCCTGATCGCAGGCCCGGGCGAAGGTGTGGGAATCACTATCGATCTCCCGCCGCCAGCCGATCAGGCCTTCGAAGGCGCCTTTGCCGACCTCCGCGGCGGCGGCGATGGCGGTGTTGTCGTGCGCGGCGAGGATCAACGTCGCTGGAGTGGCTTTCAGGCCCCGCGCCGCTTCCTCCGCGAGGCTGCCGTCGGTGGCGCTGCCGGCTCTCTTCAGGCTCCCGGCCAGCTTGCCGATATTCACGCCTCCGCCGAGCAATTTCTTCCAGGCGGACAGGCTGAACAGGCGCTGCCGGTAATGTGAACGCATCGCGGCCGGGGCCATGTCGCCCGCTTCGGCCTCGACCAGCCAGGGATTGACCAGGATCACGCCGACCACCCCCGCCGAAGCGCCATGCAAGGCCAGCGTGGTGGCCCCGTCACACAGGCCGAAGCCGATGATCCGCTCGACCTTCGTCTCCTTGCGGAGCGTGTCGGCGGCGGCCTTCAGATCATCCGCGCTGCCGCGAAAATCCGGATCCTCGCCGCTGCTGTCGCCGACCCCGCGTCGATCAAATCTGAGGCAAGGAAAACCTCGTTGCGACAGAGACTTGGCGAGGCGTTCGTACATACGGTGAGAACCCACGCGCGTCTGCGTACCACCGGTCACCAGCAGCAGGCCGGTGCGCCCCGCCGCCTCGTCGAGGCTGCCGGCCAATATCTCCTCGCCACACGGAAAGGTCAGGAGGCGGCGCATGTCTGCCTCCAGTCCGTAATGTCCCGCGCCAGCGCCGCCGCCAGTTCGGCCGAATTGCCCGGTTCGGAGCGGCGCCACAGAGCCGGGCCCTCCACCTTGCCATCCGCCGCGCCCGCATCGGTCGCCAGCCGCAATGTGCGAAGGGGCGCGACCCCGGCAGGCGTCGCTGCCGCCAACGCCTGGCGGAGCGCGGCGCTGGCATCGTGATAGCCGGCCCATTCCGCCCCGCCGCCCAGCGAGGCGCGGTCCAGGTCGCGGGCCAGCGACGCTCCCGGCACCGGCGCGAACCGCCAACGGCTCGCGCCTTCTGCCGCATCATCCAGCAGGCAACCGCCCCGAACCGCCGCGATCGCCGGTGAGCCGCCAGAACTGGCAACGTGGCGCGCCGCGGCAGTGACGTCATGCCGCCAATCCTCCCACGTCGCATCGCAGAGCGCGGCCAGGCTTTCGCCGGTTCCGGTCAGGTCTGGCAGCCAGCAGCAATGCCCGCCAGCCGCCAGCGCCCGCATCGTCGCCACGATCAGCGCGCGGGTGCGGTTCATCTCTTCGAACAAAGGCGGCACGAACAGGATCGGCGCCGCGGCCGGATCGCCGATCCGCAGCAGCCATTCTGGGCCTTTGGCGCCTGAATATTGCTCGTAAATCTGCGCGGAGGCGCTCACCGCAGCGACTTCGCCCTCGCGAAGGTGAGCAGCGAACCGAAGCTCGCCATCATCTCGGCATCGACCTCATGATCCTCGATCAGGATGCCGAGCCGCTCCTCGAGTTCGGTCAGCAGGCCTGCGACCGCGAGCGAATCGAATTCGGGCAAGGCCCCGAATAATTCGGTCGCCTCGTCGAAGCGGGCGACGCGCACGGGATCGAGGCCCAGCACGTCGGCCAGCACAGCGCGCAACGTCGCTTCGACATCGGCGGCATCGGTCAGCGCCAAGGCAAATTCTCCCCGTTTCAACACTTTCGCGCCCTAACGGCTCCTCAGGCGACCGACAAGCCGGGCCGCTCCGGACCGCGCCGCGCCGGCAAGGCCGCGCAAAGTCGCGGGATTGAAAGCGGTGACGCGCCAGAGCTGCCGGCGCTCGTCCATCCAGTCGCGCTTATAGCCGTCGTCGCCGGTGCCATAGTCGATGATCTCGACCCGATCCTCGTCGATCGCGCGGCGGAACATGGCCATGCCCAGGATCGTGCCCGGCGAGAGCGATTTGGCATCTTCGGCATAAGCGAGCTTGTGGATCGTCGCTTCGCCGCGCTCGATGGTCCACAATTGCGCCGCCACGGGCCGGCCATGCTTGCGCGCGATGCCGAGCCGAAGGGTGCCTGCTTCGCCCTCTTGCTCGGCCAGCGCACGCAGGAACGGGAACGAGCCTTCCTCCGGCTTCCAGCTCGCCCGGTAAACCGCCTCATAGTCGGCCCAGGAATCAGGATCGAAATAGTCCTGGATACTGATCTCGAAATCCCCCGCCTTGGCCTTGCGCTTTACCGTGTTGCGCAGCTGACCCGGCCGCTTCGCCCAATAGTCGTGAAAATTCATGCCCTTGGTGTGGGTGATCCAATTGCCTGCCGAAGGTATCGCCACCGCATGCCAACCGCCGCGCCGCAAAGCCGATACAATCGGGGCGGCGTCCGCAACGGGCGAAAGGCTCAGCGAATCCAGCCGCTCGCGGCGCAAGGCGGCGGCGATCGCCGGAACGAGCGCGGGATCACCCACCGCGCCGACCCGC
>JBBSLM010000102.1:0-7088 GCA_038255245.1 Sphingomonadales bacterium | reverse complement strand
GGGCCGCCGGATCATCGGCCTCGGCCTGATCGTCGGCACCGGCGGCCTGCTCTATTTCGGCATCGCCTGGGTGATCGGCGGCATCGACAAGAATGATTTCAGGACGCTGTTCCGCCGGGCCAAGCCGGAAGAAGCGCCGCTTTCGGAAGGCATTTAAGCCATGCGCGTCGTCTCAGGCATTCAGCCGACCGGCAATTTGCACCTCGGCAATTATCTCGGGGCGATCAAGCGCTGGGCGAAGATGCAAGACGAGGCCGAATGCTTCTTCTTCCTCGCCGACCTGCATTCGCTCAGCGAGTATATTCCGGCCGAGGAGAGGCTCAGCAATGTGCGCGAAATGGCGGCGGCTTTGATCGCCTGCGGCATCGACACCGACCGCTCCGTCCTGTTCAACCAGGCGCGCGTGCCGGCGCATGCGGAATTGTGCTGGCTGCTGAACGGCACCGCCCGGATGGGCTGGCTGAACCGGATGACGCAATGGAAGGACAAGGCCGGCAAGAATCGCGAGGGCGTCTCAGTGGCCTTGTTCGATTATCCGGTGCTGCAGGCGGCGGACGTGCTGCTCTACCAGGCGACGCATGTGCCGGTCGGCGACGATCAGAAACAGCATCTGGAACTGGCCCGCGACATTGCCGCCAAGTTCAATACCGACACCGGCGCGGAGCTGTTCACCTTGCCCGAGCCGCATATCGGCGAGACGGCGGCGCGGATCATGTCGCTGCGCGACGGCAATGCGAAGATGAGCAAATCCGACCTGTCCGACATGAGCCGGATCAATCTGATCGACGATGCCGACACGATCGCGAGCAAGATCCGCAAGGCGAAGACCGACGCCGAGCCGCTGCCGGAAAGCTATGATGCGCTGGAAGGCCGGGCGGAGGCGAAGAACCTCGTCACCATCTACGCCGCGCTGGAGGACCGGACGCAGCAATCGGTGGTGGAGGAATTTGCCGGCCAGGGCTTCGGCGCGTTCAAGCCGAAGCTTGCCGAATTGCTGATCGCCACACTGGGGCCGATCGCGGCCCGGCTGGTGGCGTTCCGCCGTGACCCCGCGGCGATCGACGCGATCCTCGTCGCCGGGGCCGATCGCGCCGCCAAGGTTGCCGCGCCCACCCTCGCGGGTGCATATCGTGCGCTTGGGCTCTCGAGCCGGGATTAAGCGTTGATTCACATACAGGCGGCATTCAGCCGGTTTGGACTAGATAAGCCGTTATAAATCAACGGCGAATCGGTGAAAGGCTGGTTTCCATGTCCATCAAGCTCACACTCACGGCGCTGGCGGCCCCAGCGGCGTTGCTCACTCTGGGCGGTTGCGCGACCGGTTTTCCGGCGCAAGTCTCCCGCTTTTCCGCCCTTCCCGCCCCGTCCGGCCAGAGCTTCGTGATCGAGGCAGCGGATCCGGAGAATCGCGGCGGACTGGAATTTTCGCGCTATGCCGACATCGTACGCCAGCACATGGTCGCGCAGGGCTACCGCGAGGCGTCGGGACGCGGCGACGCGACTTTGGTCGTCAATCTCGCTTACGGCGTCGATGACGGCCGGCAACAGGTTCGGGTGACGCCCGATCCATTCTGTTCGGGACTGCGCTGCCACGGCTTCGGCCGCTTCGGCTTTGGTGGCCGCCCCTTCTATTCGCGCTTCGGCCGCTATCGCAGCCCCTTCTATTACGGCTGGAACGACAGCTTCTGGGGCGGCGACCGGATCGACACGGTCGTGGTCTATCAAAGCTTCGTGGATCTCGAGATTCGCCGCGCCGCCGATGGCCAGGCGGTGTTCGAAGGGCTGTCGCAGGCGCGTTCGCGGACCAACGAATTGCCCCGGCTGGTGCCGAATCTGGTCGAAGCGATGTTCACCAACTTCCCGGGCAACAATGGCGAAACGGTGCGCATCACGGTGGACGACAACAACCGCCGCCGCTGAGCATTCGGCGGAAACGTTCCGGCGCCGAATTGATCCAGATCAAACAAAGTCGCCGCTGGCCGCAACCAGTGGCGGCTTTGTTCGTTATTTGGTCCAACACGTGCTGAGGAGGCTTGTCATGAACGGCAACACCGCCCGGCGCTACATCATCGTCGTCCCGCCCAGCGGTGCGGCAGGCATTGGAGACGCGCTCCGCAAGGCCTTTGCCCCGGAAACGAGCAAGCCGCCGACAATGTTCGAGCAGTTGATCGCGAGGTTGGACAAACTCGGATGATGAAACGCCGGGTCGAATGAAGGGAGCGAGGCGATGGTCTCGCTCCCTTTTATCGTTGGTTTCACGCTACTTTAGCCAATTCTTGAAGATTGGCCCGTTACGGGTGCGGCAGGATTTTTCGCGCCGGCCCGACCGGCAAGGTGCCGGGGGGCCGCTGGTTGATCGACACACGCATTGATGAACTTGCGCACCCCCGCCTCTTCAGGGCCGCGGCATGACGGCGTCGGTCAGACGCGAACAGATGATCGAAGGCGCGCTGCCCGACACCAGCGAGGAAATCGTCTGGATCGCGCTCGACCAGTTGCGGCTCGGGATGTTCGTCCACCCGCTGTCTCGCGCTAGTTTCCTGCTGAGCCACGCTCGCGATCTCGAAGCGATTCGCGAGAGCGGGGTCGGCGGCATGTTCGTCGATCTGAAGCGCTCGACCGGGGCGAAGCCGGAACGCGGCGTGGCGCGGCCCCTCGGCTACAAGCCGGCTGCTGCCGTCCAGCGCCCGGCCGCTCCCGCCCGCGCGCCGGCAACGATGCGAACAGCAGCGGAGCGCCGGGCCGCCCAGTTCGACGCGGCCGCACAGACGCTGGGGCGGCTACGGGTGCCGGTCCGCGCCCTGCTCGACGATGTTCGTCTCGGCAAGGCGATCGGCGGCGGCGCGGTCGCCGGGATCGTGGAAGAGATCAACGCCTCGGTCGCGAACAATGCCGCCGCGATCATCAGTCTCGCCCGGATCCGCGACAGCGACAGCTTCACCTATGCCCATTCGGTCGCGGTCTGCGCGCTGATGGCCAATCTCGCCCGTGGCATGGATCTGGACGCAGGCTCGCTGCAGGAACTCGGCATTGCCGGGCTGCTGCACGATGTCGGCAAGATGCTCATTCCCAAAGAAATCCTGAACAAGCCAGGGCGGCTGACTGATCCGGAGATGGAGGTAATGCGCGGCCACGTGACGCGCGGGCACGAGCTGCTGAAGAAGGGCGGCAATCTTCCGCAGGCGGCGCTGGAAGTCTGCCTGAGCCACCACGAGAAGTTGGATGGCACCGGCTATCCGGAGCGCCTGTCCGGCGCCCAGATCGGCCTCGCCGCGCGGATGGGCGCGGTCTGCGACGTCTATGACGCGGTCACCTCGAACCGGCCGTACAAGGAGGCCTGGTCGCCGGCCGAATGCCTGGCCAGCATGTTCAGCTGGCAGGGCCATTTCGACGAGGACATCTTGTCGCTCTTCATCCGTAGCGTCGGCATCTACCCTGTCGGCAGCCTGGTGCGGATGGCATCGGGCCATCTCGCGGTCGTGGTCGAGCAATGCGAGGGCGACCTCACCCGGCCGACGGTCCGCATCTTCCACTGCATCGCCACCGACACGCGCGTCGCGCCGCGCGATCTTTCGCTAGCCGAAGTTCAAAGCGATGCGATCGTCAGCCGTGAGCGACCCCGCAAATGGGGCTTGGAAGATTGGGAAAATTCCTGGCTGCGACTGCTGGCGGCCTGAGGCCTAAGGGAATCAGTTCAATTCGCTCTTGACCAGCCGCGTGCCGCTGACCGCGGCTGCCATCTCTTCCGCCGCGTCCTGCTTCACATTCTCGCCGGACGATGCGCGTACCCAGATGCGCTCGTGAATGGCGAAGGCGAAGGTCTGCACGAACGGCTCGACGATGCCGATCGTCAGCGCCAGCGACCAACTGCCGGTCAAAGCGTAGGCGACCGCGATCGCCACCGTGAAGTGCATCAGCGCATAGGTCGCCGTCTTGGCGCAGGTGATCTTGAAGCAGTGGCTGTGGCTCATCGGCATGCTCCCTCTTTTAAGGATTTCCTGGTGGGACGCTGGAAGTGCCGCTCGCGGTTCAGCCGGCGCTGCTCATTCGGATCGCCCCGTTGACGCCGGCCGGGAAGAACCCGCCCTGCCCGGCCGCCGCGGCGGTCAGGTAGACGATGTTGAGCACATCGCCGGTACTGCGGCTGTAGGCGAGGCCGTTGGCATCGGTCGGCACGATGTTGGATGCCGCGCCGATCATGGCCACGCCCTGATCGACGTCCGTCGGACCATCCAGCGAATCGCGGGCGTTCGAGATCGATTCGGTGTTCGCGCGCAAGCTCGGCGTCTGCAGACCCTTCCCGTAAAGCACGGTCCGGACGAGACCGGCATGATAGGCTTCGGCGGCGAGAATGCCGGCAGCGGCCTCGAGAAACGTCTTGCTGGTGATCAGCGGTGCGGCGCCCTTGTAGGCGGTCACCCCGACATCTTCGAAAATGAACGCGCCGAGCAGAAAGTTTTCATCGGTCGCATAGGGGTCGAACGCCTGCCCGGCTCCGATCAGGCCAGCCGCACGTGCGGCCGCCGAAAAGGCGCTGGTCGGGGTCGAGCCGATGTCGATCGCTGGCTGCGCTACCGCACTCGTGCCGAGCGCGGTCCGCAGGAAGGCGACGTGCTGACGCTCGTCGGTGGCGATCTCGCGGGCATATTGAGCAACCAGGGGATCGGTGAAATTGACTTGCCGTCCGCCACTGACGCCGCCCTGCGTCCCTGTCCCGGTCAACTGATTGGCGGGCAAGCCGGTGCCGAACGCCGCGAACGCGTAGAATTGCGCTTCGAGATATTCGAGGTTGAGGGCAAAATTCAAAATGTCTGCGTCGGAAACGCCGGTCGGCGGCGGCGGAGACGGCGTCGGCGGCGGGGGCGCGACAATGACGCCGTCGCCATTGTCATCGTCACCGCCGAAACAGCCGGCGAGCGTCGCCGTCGAAGCGAGGAGGGTCGCGGCGCCGCTGGTGCGCAAAAATGCGCGACGCGCATTCCGGCGCTCGTCGCAGGCGTCGAGAACTTCGTTGATCTGGTCGGGACTGGTCATCTTGCCGGAACTCCGCAAATGGAATGGGGACGCATCAGTTTGCCTGGCTGGTCCTGATGGTGCCGTTGACGCCATTGGGGAAAAAGCCGCCCCCGGTGCGCGCCATGCTGGTCAGGTAGACGATGTTGAGAACCTGTCCGGTGTTGCGGCTGTAGGCGAGGCCGTTGCCGTCGAGCGGCGCGATGTTGGAGGCCAGAGTGGCCCCCACCCCGGTCGGCGCGACGCCTTGGTCGAGATCGGTCGCGCCATCCAGGCTGTCGCGCGCGTTCGAGATCGCCTCGGTCGCCTGGAGAAGGGCGGGCGTCAGCATCCCCTTGCGATACAGCACCGTGCGCACCAGCGAGGCATGATAAGCCTCGACCGCGAGCAAGCCGGCGGCCGCCTCCAGGAAAGTCTTGTTGGTGATCAGCGGTGCCGCGCCCTTGTAGGCGGTCACGCCAACGTCTTCGAAGATGAAGGCGCCCAGCAGGAAATTCTCGTCGGTGGAATATGGATCGAAGGATTGCCCGGCGGTAATCAACCCGGCGGCGCGCGCCGCGGTGGAGAAGGCGCCATTGGGGTCGGTGCCGATATCGATGGTCGGCTGCGACACCGCCGACGCGCCGAGAGCCTGGCGCAGGAAGACGACGTGCGCCTGCTCGTCCGCTGCGATCTCACGGGCATATTCGCGCACGACGGGGTCGGTGAAGTTAACGGCGCGCGCGCCGTTCGCGTTGACGGGCCCTTGCGTTCCGGTACCGGTGAGCAGGTTCGCCGGCAGGCCGGTGCCGCTGACCGCATAGAGGTAGAATTGCGCTTCGAGATATTCGAGATTGAGCGCGAAATTCAGGATGTCGGGATCGGTTACGGGGGTCTGGGCGTTCAGCGGCTTGCCGCCCATGGTCAGCATGAGCGGCGCGGCAATTGCGGCGGTCGCAGCTTTCCGGAAGAAATCCCGGCGATCATTGCGGCGCCGTTCGCGGGATTCCAATACTTGCATAGTCAGTTCTGGATCCACCATGCGCTCGCTCCTGCAAATGAGGTTGAATTACTCTGTTTCGGATGCGTAAAACCTGAGCCGGAGCGTGTTTGTTTTGCCCGGTATCTGTCCAATTTCGTGGATAAATTCCCCCGGGATACGACAGTTCCCGCGCCATAACCAACGGTACGCTGGCGTACGCGTTCTCTTGTTTGAGGATTGACATGGGCAAAGTGACACAGGGTTCCGCTCGAAACCGGTTGCTGTCGCGGCTCGGCGCCGCCGACTATGCGCTGCTCGCACCCTATCTGCAGCGGGTCATGCACGATGTCGGCTGCCCCGTGGCGCAGAACGGTGCGCCGCTCGATTACGTCTTTTTCCCCGAGGGCGGCGTGTGCGCGTTGTTGATTCCGATGCGCGATGGCGCGCCGCTTGCCGTCGGCATGATCGGCTATGAAGGGCTGGTCGGTGTATCGGCGCTGCATGGCGCGCAGACGTGGCGCCATCACGCGGTCGCCCGGGCGGTCGAGGCGACGGCACTGCGCATCGATACCGACAGGTTGCTCGACGCATGTAAACAAAGCCACGCATTGCGGGACTTGCTGCTGCGTTTCGCCGGCTATTTCACGCTGCAGGTCAGTCGGGCGACGGTCACGAACCTGATCGAGCCGCTAGAACGGCGGATGGCGCGCTGGATTCTGCTCTACCACGATCGCCTGGACGGCGACGACGTGCCGATGACGCACCAGGAGATCGGAATTATGCTGGGCGTCCGCCGCGCGAGCGCGACCGATGTGCTGCACGTGCTTGAAGGCCTTCGGGCCATTCGGAGCACACGCGGCCACATCGTGGTGCGTGATCGCGCGCAGCTGGAGGAGATTGCCGGCGAAACCTATGGCGACGCCGAAGCCGATTATCGTCGGCTGATCGGCCCGTTCGGCAAATCGGCCGGGACGGCTTGCGCAGGTCCGTCGAACCTCACGAAGGCGCCGGTCCCCTACCCTTCCAGCTGACGCGTCAGCAGGCGGATATCGTTGTCCAGCTCGTTATCTTCGCTGCGTAATTGCTCGATCCGCTTCACCGCGTGGATCACCGT
>JBBSLM010000101.1:0-7120 GCA_038255245.1 Sphingomonadales bacterium | reverse complement strand
GGCGGCGGGGGCGACGACGATTTTGGCGGCGGCGCCCGCTCGGGCGGCGACTTCGGCGACCGGGGCGGCAGTGGTGGCCAGCGGCGGCCGGCGCCCTCCTTCGACCGCGACCTGGACGACGACGTTCCGTTTTAAGCCAAGCGCCCGAGCGTAGGGAGGCAAGCGCGTAGCGATTGCCGCCATCGCGCAGGCCGGCCAGCGGCTCGCAAGAGCCGACTGACATCACGCGATTCACTCGCGTAACGGCCGCCCGGCTAATCTTTCAGCTTGTCCCTGAGCCCCGCCAGCGCGCCGAACGGCCCGGCCTCGCTTTCATCCTTAACGCCCGCCTGGCGTAGCGCGTCCCCGGCGCCATCCGCGCGGGGATAGGGGTCCAGCGCCAGCGCCAGCGTCTGCGCCACGGCCTCGCCCACATCGACCGCGCTGCCTTCGTAGAATAGCGTGTCGAGCTCATCGGCCTCAAGTTCCGACTCCTGCCCGTCCTCGGGTGTTCCCTCGGGCCGGAAGCGTAGCGAGAATGGTTCGTCGATCCGCGCCGGCACCGGCGCGCCGGTGGCAACGCAAGCCTGCGTGACTTCCGCCCGCATCTTTCCTTCGGCGACGATATCGTCCCCATTGCGGTGCAGGCTGACATCGGCTTCCAGCCGTGCCAGCGCGATCAGGCCGAACCGCCGCGCCAGCGCCGTCCGCTCGCTCTCCTTTGCCGCGATCTGCGCCGCGTGCGGCTGCGTCCCGATCGTATCGAGCCGCACCGGGCGGCTGAATTCGTTCTCCCTCATGGCGTCGGCAGCTTTCCGGCGGCGAGGTCTTCGGCAGAGGTGGCGCGCAACGCCGTCTCGAAACGCTCGAGCCGGCCGGCGACCTGGCTTAGCACTTCAGCCGACGGCGGTGCCTCATGATAGATGTTGCGGTGGACCGGACCGGAGAAATCGCGATCCTGCGCGGCCTGGCGAAAGGCGGCGATCCGACCGCCCAGCGCGCTCATCATCCGCCCGACATGCTTGCCGACCGTGTAATCGCCGATGCCGATCTGGTGCAGGCTTTCGTCCATATCCTCGACGAACAATTCGGTCAGGTAGACGCTGTCCTGCCGGGCATCCTCGCCCGGCTCGGCTTCGAAGCGGATCAGCACGACCGACAGGATCGCGGCGATCATGTCGAATCGACCGTCCAACGTGTCGGGCACCTGGCCATTGCGATACCAATAGGGATCACGTCCGGCGGCGACGACGGCGTGGTAGAGCGGAAGCAGCCGGTCGCGGTCGCGCGGCCTGGCCGCGAAGCGGGACAGCAGCCCCGCGCGGATGCCGGACCCTTTTGCTTTGGAGAACAAGGCTTCTTCCTTCTGGGGCCAGAGCGGCGCTGCTTGCGCCGGCCAGCGCAAGTTCATATTGGAAGCGCTTATCGGATGTGAAGCCCGCCCGCCAAGGCCGGCGCCTGGAGCCTGACCCCTTATGCCCTTCTCCCCCCGCGCCCGTGTTCTCGCCACGATCGGCTTCGCGGCAATCATGGTCTCCGGTTGCTCGTCGATCCGCGAGCATCGCGGCTATTATTTCGATCCGGTGCTGAGCGCCGCGGTGACGCCCGGCGTCGACAATCGCGAATCGGTGCAAGGCACGCTCGGCCGCCCGACTTTCACCGGGCAGTTCGACCAGCGCGACTGGTATTATGTGTCGCGCGAGACCAAGCAGCTCGCCTTCAACCGGCCGGTTCCATACGAACAGACGGTCATGCATATCCGCTTCAGCGAGACAGGTACGGTGGAGGCCGTCAATCGCAGTGGCCTCGAGCTGGCCCGTGCGATCGATCCGGCCGGCTGGGCGACGCCAACCATGGGCAGCGAGCGCAGCTTCTTCCAGGAAATCTTCGGCAATATCGGCGCCGTCGGCCAGCGCGGCCAGGGCGGCCAGACCGCGGACAACCCGCAGTAATTAATCCTCCCCTCGTTTTCGAGGGGAGGGGAACCAGCGAAGCTGGTGGAGGGGCCGCTGCCGTAAGGCAGCGGTTCTGCTTTTTGCGAAGTCCCGCGCCTGCGGCGCGCCCCTCCACCGCCTTCGGCGGTCCCCCTCCCCTGCAAAAGCAGGGGAGGATCAGAACGTCACCGCACGATATTCCCCGCCGCGAGCACCGCCAAGGTCACCAGGTCGGAAGCGGTCGCGCTCATCGCGGCGATCTGCACCTGCTGCTTCATGCCGACCAGCATCGGCCCGATCACGGCGTCGCCGCCCAGTTCGCGCATCAATTTGGCCGAAATGTTCGCGGTCTGGAGTCCCGGCATGACCAGCACATTGGCCGGTCCCTTGAGGCGGATGAACGGATAGAGCTTCTGCAGCTCCGGATCGAGCGCCGTGTCCGGGGACATCTCGCCATCATATTCGAAGTCGATATCGTCCCGCGCGTCCATGATCCGCACCGCTTCGCGGATGCGTTCGAGATAGCTCCCCTCCGGATTGCCGAAGTTGGAATAGGACAGGAACGCGACGCGCGGCTCGTGGCCCATGCGGCGGGCGACGCCGGCGGTCTGAATCGCGATCTCCGCGAGCTGCTCGCCGGTCGGCCGCTCGGTGACCGTGGTGTCGGCGATGAACACAGTGTGCGACTGGCCGACCATCAAATGGATGCCGAATGGCGTCACGCCGTCCTTCGGGTCCAGCACGCGGCGGATCTGCCGATAGCTTTGCGCATAGGGGCGGGTGACGCCGGTGATCATGACGTCGGCCTCGCCCATGGCCATCAGCAAGGATGCGAAGATGTTGCGGTCCTGATTGACGATCCGCTCCAGCTCGCGATGCATGTAGCCGCGGCGCTGCAGGCGCTGGTAGAGGAAGTCCGCCATCTCGGCGGTGCGTGGGTGGTTGCGGCTGTTGTGGACCTCGAACGATTCGGGATCCTCGACGCCCAATTCGCGTAGCCTGTCATGCACGTCGTCGCGGCCGACCAGCACCGGAATGCCGTAGCCGCCGTCCCGGAAGGCGATCGCGGCGCGCAGCACGACCTGCTCCTCGCCTTCGGCGAACAGCACGCGGCGCGGATTGGCGCGGGCCGCCTCATAAGCCAGCGTCAGCACCGACGTGGTCGGATTGAGGCGCGCCCGCAGCGAATTGCGATAGGCGGCCATGTCCTCGATCGGCTTCAGCGCGACGCCGGAGTCCATCGCCGCCTGCGCGACCGCGGCCGGCACCACTTCCATCAGGCGCGGATCGAACGGCGCCGGGATGATGTAGTCGGGGCCGAAGGTGTGCGCCTTGCCGCCATAGGCCGCGGCCACTTCCTCCGGCACCTGCTCGCGCGCCAGCTCGGCCAGCGCCCGCGCGGCGGCGATCTTCATCTCCTCGTTGATCGCGGTCGCACGCACGTCGAGCGCGCCGCGGAAGATGAAGGGGAAGCCCAGCACATTGTTGACCTGGTTCGGATAGTCGGAGCGGCCGGTGGCGATGATCGCGTCCGGCCGCGCTTCCTTCGCCTCGGGCGGCGTGATCTCGGGGTCGGGATTGGCCATGGCGAAGATGATCGGCCGGGGCGCCATCGACTTGATCATGTCGGGCTTCAACGCGCCCGCGGCGGAGAGGCCGAGGAACACGTCTGCGCCGACCAAAGCCTCGGTCAGCGTGCGCCGGTCGGTATCGATCGCGTGGGCGGACTTCCACTGGTCCATGCCGCTCTCGCGGCCGCGATAGATCACGCCCTTTCGGTCGCACATGATGACATTGTCATGCCGCACACCCATCGCCTTCATCAGCGCGGTACAGGCGATCGCCGCCGCGCCCGCGCCGTTCACCACCACCTTGACGTCGCCCAGCTTGCGCTGAGTGAGGAAGCAGGCGTTGATCAGCCCTGCGGCGCTGATGATCGCGGTGCCGTGCTGGTCGTCATGCATGATCGGGATGTTCATGCGGTCGCGCAGGGTCTGCTCGATGATGAAGCATTCCGGCGCCTTGATATCCTCAAGGTTGATGCCGCCGAAGCTCGGCTCCATCAGCGCCACCGCCTCGATGAACTTGTCGGGATCCTCGGTGTCCAGCTCGATGTCGATCGAATCGACGTCGGCGAAGCGCTTGAACAGCACCGCCTTGCCTTCCATCACCGGCTTGGACGCCAGCGCGCCGAGATTGCCGAGACCCAGGATCGCGGTGCCGTTGGAGATGACCGCGACCAGATTGCCCTTGGCGGTATAATCATAGGCCTTTGACGGGTCCTCGGCGATCGCGCGGACCGGCACGGCGACGCCCGGCGAATAGGCCAGGCTCAGGTCGCGCTGCGTCGCCATCGGCTTGGATGCGATGATTTCGATCTTGCCCGGCCGCCCGGAGGAGTGGAATTCCAGCGCCTCGCTTTCCGAAAATTTGACGTTGGATTCGCTCATCTGCCCCTCCGGTTCGATGCGCGCACGGTCTAGTCGCGTTGCGGGTGAATCGGCAAGGCGCGCGTCTGCCTGTGGATAGCCGGGAGCGTGCCGCTTCCCTCCGCGCCTTGCCTTCCCCTATCGTGGCGCGATGGCCGCCCGCCCCGCCAATGATTCCGCGCCCACCCCGATGATGGCGCAATATCTCGCGCTGAAAGGCGAGGCGGGGGATTCGCTGCTGTTCTACCGGATGGGCGACTTCTTCGAATTGTTCTTCGAGGATGCGAAGACCGCCGCCGCCTGCCTCGACATCGCGCTCACCACGCGCGGCGAAC
This sequence comes from Sphingomonadales bacterium, assembly GCA_038255245.1. Taxonomy (GTDB): domain Bacteria; phylum Pseudomonadota; class Alphaproteobacteria; order Sphingomonadales; family Sphingomonadaceae; genus Allosphingosinicella. The sequence goes on along the minus strand of JBBSLM010000101.1, from coordinate 2,443 downwards.
ATGAGGGCGCGCCGATCCCGATGTGCGGCGTGCCGATCCACGCCGCCGAAGCCTATCTCGCCCGCCTGATCCGCGCCGGCCACCGCGTCGCCATAGCCGAGCAGGTGGAAAGCCCTGCCGAAGCGAAGAAGCGCGGCTCGAAATCGGTGGTCGCGCGGGCGATCGTGCGGGTGGTGACGGCCGGGACGCTGACCGAGGAAGCGTTGCTCGACAGCAAGGCGGCCAATTGGCTGGTCGCGGTCGCGCCAGGGGCGGAAAGCTGCGGCATTGCGGCGGCGGATATTTCGACGGGGCGGTTCGAGGTCGGCAGCGTGGACCCGGCGGCACTGGATGCCGAACTGGCGCGGCTGGGCCCGAGCGAAATCATTACCTGCGCTCCGGCGAAGGCCGGAGCCCTGGATGCGTCCCACGCGGCTCCGGCCTTCGCCGGAGCACAGATCGTGGAGAGGCCGCGTGCCGACTTCGACAGCCTCGCCGCCGAGCGCCGCCTCAATGAGCGGTTCGGCATTGGCGCGGCCGATGGCTTCGAGCGGCCCGCATTGGCCGCCGCCGGCGGCCTGCTCGCTTATCTGGATGAGGTCGGCCGCGACTCTCTCCCCTTCCTCCGCCGTCCGGTGGCGGTCGCGGCCGCGCAGCATATGGCGATCGACGCTTCGACCCGCGACAGTCTCGAGCTGGTCGCGGCGCAGGGCGGCGGCCGGAAGGGCAGCCTGCTCGACGCCGCGGACCGCACCGTGACCGGCGCCGGCGCACGGCTGCTCGGCCAGGATATCGCCGCGCCGCTGACCGATCGGGCCGCGATCGAAGCCCGGCTCGATCTGGTCGCCTGGGCGGCCGAAGACTCATCCGTGCGCCATAATCTGCGCGGCGCGCTGAAGGCCCTGCCCGACGTCGGCCGCGCGCTCGGGCGGCTGGTCGCGGGCCGGGGCAGCCCGCGCGATCTGGGTCAGCTCCGCGACGGCCTGGACGAGGCGCGGCGGCTGCACGACCGGCTCTTCGCGCTTCCGGAGCAACCGGCCTTGCTGTCGGACTTGCTCCCGGCGCTCACCGGTCATGGCGCGCTGACCGATCTGCTCGCCCGCGCATTGGTGCCGAGCCCACCGCTCGATGCCGCGCAGGGCGGCTACATCGCCGAAGGCTATGACGACGCTCTGGATGCCCTGCGCGCAACCGGCGGCGAGGGCCGCCGCGCGATCGCGGCGCTGGAGGCCAATTACCGCCAACGCACCGGCATCGCGGCGCTGAAAATCCGTCACAACAATGTGCTCGGCTACCATGTCGAGGTGGCCGCGCGGCATGCCGACGCCCTGATGCGCGCCGATAGCGGCTTCACCCATCGCCAGACATTAGCAGGCGTCGTCCGCTTCAACGCGCCGGACCTGCATGAGCAGGCAATCAAGGTCGGCCAGGCGGGCAACCACGCGCTCGCCGCCGAGGCCGCGCATCTGGAAGAACTGACCGAAGCGGCGCTCGCCCGCGCCGAGGCGGTCGCGGCCGCCGCCGATGCGCTCGCCCGGCTCGACGTCGCGACGTCATTGGCCGAGCGCGCGGTCGAAGGCGGCTGGTGCCGTCCGCACTTCGCTGATCATCCCTGTTTCGAGGTCGAGGCCGGGCGGCATCCGGTGGTCGAGGCAGCGGTGCACAAAGCGGGCGAGCGCTTCGTCGCCAACGATCTCAAACTGGGCGAGGACGAACGGCTGTGGCTGATCACCGGCCCGAACATGGGCGGAAAATCCACGTTCCTGCGCCAGAATGCACTGATCGCGGTGCTGGCGCAGGCGGGCAGCTTCGTCCCCGCCGCCTCGGTGCGCCTCGGCATCGTCGACCGCCTGTTCAGCCGCGTCGGCGCCTCGGACAATCTGGCGCGCGGCCGCTCCACTTTCATGGTCGAGATGGTCGAGACCGCCGCGATCCTGGCGCAGGCGACGCCGCACAGCTTCGTCATCCTGGACGAGGTCGGCCGCGGGACCTCCACCTATGACGGCCTCGCCATCGCCTGGGCGGTGGTCGAATGGGTGCATGAACAGAGCCGCGCGCGCTGCCTGTTCGCCACCCATTATCACGAACTCATCCGGCTGGCGGAGAAGCTCGAGGCGCTGCGTCTGCACCACGTCCGTGCGCGCGAATGGAAGGGCGATCTTGTCCTCCTCCACGAAGTCGCGCCCGGCCCCGCCGATCGCTCCTACGGCATCGCCGTGGCGCGGCTGGCGGGCCTGCCGCCGCCGGTGCTGGCCCGCGCCAAGGCCATCCTCGCCCGGCTGGAAGCAGGCCGCCAGGCCACCGGCGGCATCGCCGCGGGCCTCGACGATCTCCCCCTGTTCGCCGCCGGCGCTAGGCAAGCGGATGAGGAGCAATGCGACGCGATCCGCGCCGCCGTGCAGGATCTCGACGTTGACGCGATGACGCCACGAGACGCGCTGGACACGCTCTACCGGCTCAAGGC
>JBBSLM010000100.1:0-7126 GCA_038255245.1 Sphingomonadales bacterium | reverse complement strand
CTGGCGTCGGTGGCGGCGATGGCGGCGCGGGGCGTCGCGGTGAGCGCGGCGACTCGGCTGCCGCTCGGCGCGCTGATGGCGGTGGCGGCCTGGGCAATATGGCTGGCGGGGGATGCGCTGCCGATTGTCACATTCGAGTCATGGCTCGGCTGGTAGCTGCGCCCGCTTTGCGGGCTTGCGTATCGAGCCGGAAACTGTTGAGTCGGCGGGACAAGCGCCTGCATCCGGCCGGCCTTAGGGGAAGCGACGTTTCATGGCGGTGAGCTTGAACCCGCGCGCAGAGCGGTTGCTTACCCGTTTGCGGACGGTTTCCGTCTATTCGCTCGGCGAATTGCTGCTGATCATGCTGATCGCGATCCAGTGCGCGCGCCTCTTCTGGGGCGTGCTGACGCCGTTGGGGCCGATCGGCGATTATACCGCACTGAACCGCGCGCAGCCCGCGCCGCCCGGGCCGGCGCTGGGCGCCTTCGATCCCTTTTTCCGGCAGGCGCCGGGGACGGCAGCGCCCGAGACGGTGACGGCGCTCGACATCCGCCTGCATGGCATCAGCGGCAACCAGGCGACCGGCGGCGGCAGCGCGATCGTCTCGACCGGCAGCGGCGAGCAGCGCAGCGTGCTGGTGGGCGAGGAGATCATGCCGGGCGTGACCTTGGTGGCGGTCGGCTTCGATTTCGTCACGATCAGCCGGGGCGGCGCGAGCGAGCAATTGTTCCTGGACCAGACGCCGGTGGTCGCGCCGGGCGCCGGACCGCCCCAACCCCAATTGCAACCGGCGCCTCAGCCCATTCCGACCATCACGGTGCAGCCGCCGCCCGCGCCGCCGCCAGCCCAACCTCAGGTGAATCAGTGAACAAGTTCGGTTCCAGAAAGCTGCTTTTGGCTCTTGCGCTCGCCACCGCGCCGATCGCCTTCGCGGCCCCGGCGCAGGCGCAATATGTGCTCAATCTGCGCGAGGCCGACATTCGCGCCTTCATCCAGGACGCGGCGCGGGTCACCGGCCGCACGATCATCATCGATCCGCAGGTGCAGGGCCGGGTGTCGGTGGTGACCGACCGGCCGCTCTCGCGCTCGGAATATTTCGAACTGTTCCTGGCGACCTTGCGCTCGAGCGGCTTCGTCGCGGTGCCGACCTCGGGCGGGGCATTGCGCGTGCAGCCGATCGCGGGCGCCGCGTCCTCCGCGCCGATCGGCAATTCGTCGCGCCGTTCGGGCAGCAGCTTCGTCACGGAGATTTTGCGCGTGCGGAGCCTGGAGCCGGCGCAGGCGGTGGAGAGCCTGCGGCCTCTGGTCAGCCCGAACGGCTCGATCACCGCGAGCCGCAACCGGGTGATCGTGTCCGACTTCGCCGACAATGTGCGGCGCATCCGCACGCTTTTGAACGAGATCGACGTGGCGGTGGACCGCAGCTCGACGCGGGTGGTGGGCGTCGAGAATATCGGCCCGCGCGAGCTGGCGCAGGCACTGCAGGGGCTGGCACCGGAGGGCGTCTCGGTGGTGCCGATCGACAGCGCCAATTCGGTCGCCCTGCGCGGCGACGCGACGTCGATCGCGCGGCTGGCGGCGATCGCCACCGAGCTCGACCAGCGCGCGGCGCGGGGATCGGATGTGCGCGTCGTGTTCCTGGAACATGCCGACGCGGCGCAATTGCTGCCGGTGCTGCAGACCGTGCTGGGGCAGCAGCCGACCTATGCGCAGCCGCTGCAGGAAAGCCGGCTGGCGACGCCGCAATCGTCAAACCGGGGCGGCAGCCTGGCCGGGAACACCAGCGTCACGACCGAGCGGCAGCCGCTCGGTGGCAGCCAGCAATCCGCGCCGCCGCAGGCCTCCGCCGCGCCCAACCCGGATAGCCTGCCGCCGGCTTATCGCAATGCGGTGGTGACGCGGTTTGAGGGCGCGAACGCGATCGTCATCTCCGCCAATCAGGACGTGCAGCGCACGTTGGGCGAAGTGATCCGGCAGCTGGACGTGCGCCGCGAGCAGGTGCTGATCGAGGCGATCATCGTCGAGCTTTCCGATCGCGCTTCCCAGCAGCTTGGCACCCGTCTGTTCCTTGCCGGCCTGAATGGTTCGGCCATCCCGTTCGGCATCACCAATTATTCCAACCTCACGCCCAATCTCGGCCAGATTGCCGGGCTGGTCGGGGCGAGCGAGCTGGCCGGTACGACCGTCATTCGCAATCCTGACGGCACGACCACGACCACGACCGGGATTAGCAATGACCTGATCGAGCAGGGCGCGGCCGCAGTCTCCGGCATTACCGGCGGCGTGGTCGGGCTGGGTCTGCGCGCGGGTGATGCGATCTTCGGCGCGATCATCAACGCGGTGCGCGCCGACAACACCTCCAACCTGCTGTCGATCCCATCGACCATGACGCTGGACAATCAAGAAGCGCGCTTCTTGGTCGGACAGGAGATTCCGATCACCACCGGCGAGGCACTGGGCAACAATTTCGACAATGCCTTCCGCACTGTGCAGCGACAGAATGTCGGCGTCATGTTGCAGGTCCGCCCGCAGATCAACGCCGGCGGCGCGATCAAGCTGGATATGCGGGTCGAGGTCAGCTCCATTGCTGGGCCGGTCGCCTCCGGGTCCGCCGACCTCATCCTGAACAAGCGCGAGGCCGATAACACGATCGTCGTCGATGACGGCCAGATCGTCGTGATCGGCGGGCTGCTTGATGCGAATGAGCAACGGACGATCGAACGCATTCCAATCCTGGGCGACCTGCCTTTGATCGGAAACCTGTTCCGCTCACGCGGGCGGGAGCGCAACCGCACGAATTTGATGATCTTCATCCGTCCGACCATCCTGCGCAATGCGGCGGATGCGCGGGCGGTGGCGGCGCGGCGCTACGATTATATCCGCGACCAGCAATTGGCGCAGAACCCGACGCGCGAACCGACCATCGACGAGCTGGTCCGCGACTATATGGGCACGGTGCCGCCGACGACGCCGGCGGAGCTGCGGCCAGATGATGTGGTGGTCGATCCGACGGTTTTGCCGGGGATCGGCGGCGAGGTGGAGGCGGCGGCTCCCGCGCCCGTGGAAGTGCCGATGCCGACCGACAGCCGGCCGCGGGAGCCTCGCCGGTGAGGATCGCCCGCGGCGAGGAGGGGGTGGCCGAGGCCACTCCGTCCGCGCCGATTTCCATTCCCTACGCCTTCGCTCGGCGGCACGGCTATGTCGTCGCGGCCACTGGCGATGGCGGTCTGAAGGTGGCGATGCGCGAGGGGGCGGACCCGCATGCGCTGATCGAATTGCGCCGGCATCTGGCGCGGCCCTTCCTGCTGGAGCCGGTGGCGCAGGAGGCGTTCGACCGGCTGCTGGGCGATCATTATGCGATGAGCGGCGAGCTGGCGGCGGCGCGGGCCGGCGAGCTGGGGATTGGCGACGATCTGGGGCATTTGGCCGAGGATCTGGCGTCGGAGGATTTGCTCGACACGTCGGACGACGCGCCAGCCATCCGGCTGATCAACGGGCTCATTGCCGACGCGGCCCGGCAGGGCGCGAGCGACATTCATATCGAGCCCTATGAGACCGGTTTGGTCGTGCGCACGCGCATGGACGGGCAGTTGACCGAGACCTTGCGCCTGCCGCCGCACGTCGCGCCGGTGGTCGTAAGCCGGATCAAGGTGATGGCGCGGCTGGACATTGCCGAGCGGCGGCTGCCGCAGGACGGGCGGATCGGGCTGACCTTGGGCGGCAAATTGATCGACGTGCGCGTCTCGACTTTGCCGAGCCGGGCGGGGGAGCGGGTGGTGCTGCGCATCCTCGACAAGGCGAATGCGGGCATCGATCTGGATTCGCTCGGCATGAATGCGGGCATGCACGATGCCTATGCGGCGGCTTTGGCAGAGCCGAACGGGATTGTGCTCGTTACAGGCCCGACCGGCTCGGGCAAGACGACCAGCCTCTATGCGGGGCTGAAGCTGCTGAATGACGGCAGCCGCAACGTGCTGACGGTCGAGGACCCGGTCGAATATGCCGTCGATGGCGTCGGCCAGACGCAGATCAACCCGCAGGTGGGCCTGACTTTTGCCGCCGGGCTGCGCGCCATTCTGCGGCAGGACCCGGACGTGGTGATGGTCGGCGAAATCCGCGACCGGGAGACCGCCGAGATCGCGGTGCAGGCGGCGCTGACCGGGCATCTGGTGCTGTCGACCGTGCACACCAATGATGCGGTGGGGGCGATCACGCGCTTGCGGGACATGAAGGTCGAGCCGTTCCTGATCGCGTCCACGCTGCGGATGGTGATCGCGCAGCGGCTGGTGCGGCGGCTGTGCCCGGAATGCCGCAAGCCGGTGGAGGCAAGCGCGTCGCTGGCCGGGCTGCTGGGCGTGAAAGCGGGCGCGCGTGTCTATGAGGCGGCCGGCTGCGCGGCCTGCGGCCAGACCGGCTATAAGGGCCGGATCGGGCTGTTCGAGGCAGTGAAGGTGGACGATGCCATCCGCCGGCTGATCAATGCCGGGGGCGATGAAAGCGCGATCGCGGCACATGCCTTCCGCAACGGCCCGAACCTCACCACGGCGGCGCGGCAATTGGTGCTGGACGGCATGACGACGCCGGAGGAAGCGGTGCGGGTGGCGCGGCAGGATGCGGAAGAGCCAAATGCCTGATTTCGCCTGGCACGGCATCGACCCGGCGGGGCGCGAGAAGCGCGGGCAGGTGAGCGCCGACAACGAAGCCGCGGCGCGCGAGACGCTGACCGCGCGCAAGCTCTATGTCGTGAAGGTCGAGCCTGCCGTCGCGGGCGCGGTCACGGAGCCGGGCGGCGAGGCCTTGCTGTCGCGTGGCCTGTTCGCGCGCAAGAAGCTGAGCCAGAAGCAATTGACCCTGTTCACCCGGCAGCTGGCGACTCTGGTCACCGTTTCGCCGATCGAGGAGGCGTTGCGCACCGTCTCGCGCCAGTCGGAGCGGGAGGAAGTGCGGCGCATTCTGGGGCGGGTGCACGGTCATGTCGTCGAGGGGCAGGCCTTGTCCGAGGCGATGGCACGGGAAAAGCCGAGCTTCCCGCCGCTCTATCGCGCGATGGTCGCGGCGGGCGAGGGATCGGGGACTCTGGCGTCGATCCTTGAGCGGCTTGCGGATTTGCTCGAACGGCAGGCGCAGGTGCGCGGCAAGGTCATGTCGGCGCTCGCTTATCCGATCGTGCTCAGCATCGTGGCGGCCTTCGTGGTCTTCGCATTGATGATCTTCGTCGTGCCGAAAGTGGTCGAGCAATTCCAGGACGTGGGGCAGGAATTGCCCTTCCTGACCCGCGCGGTGATCGCGGTTTCCGGCTTCCTGGCGAGCTGGTGGTGGGCCTTGCTGCTGGGGATCGGGCTGGCGCTGTTCCTGTGGACCCGCGCGCTCAGGGAAGAGAATTTGCGGATGGGCTTCGACCGCTTCCTGCTGCGGCTGCCGATCCTGGGCAAATTGCAGCGCGATCTGCACGCGGCGCGGCTGGCGCGGACTTTGTCGACCATGGTGGCGAGCCGGCTGCCCTTGCTGGAGGGGCTGCGGCTGACCACGCAGACGGTGCACAACCGCGTGCTGCGCAAGGCGAGCGAGGATATCGCGGAATCCGTGCGCACGGGCGGCAGCCTGTCGGGCGCGCTGAAGCGGGCGGGGGTGTTTCCACCCCTCTTGGTCTATCTGGCCGCGTCGGGCGAGGCTTCGGGGAAGCTCGATCTGATGCTGGAGCGGGCGGCGGACTATCTGGAGCGCGAATTCGACGGCTTCACCGCGACCGCTTTGGCTCTATTGGAGCCGGCAATCATCATCGTGATGGGCGCGGTGGTGGCGTTGATCGTGCTGTCCATCCTGCTGCCGATCCTGCAGCTTGATGCGCTGGCCGGAGATATGGGTGCGAGATGATGGTTGACGTGACAGTTTCAAATCCTCCCCTGCATTTGCAGGGGAGGGGGACCGCCGAAGGCGGTGGAGGGGCCGCGCGCAGCGCGGTTCTTGCTGACCTTCCGCTCACGCAAGAGCATGAGCGGCCCCTCCACCATGTTGCGCATGGTCCCTCTCCCCGCGAAAACGAGGGGAGGAATAAGGAGCAGGGTTTCACCCTGGTCGAAATGATGGTGGTTCTGGTCATCATCGGGCTGCTTGCCACGGTGGTGATCATCAATGTCATGCCGGCGACCGAGAAAGCGGCGCGGGTGAAGGTGGAGGCCGACATCAGCGTCCTGGACAGCGCGATCGAAATGTATCGGCTGGAGAATATGCGCTATCCGACGACGCAAGAGGGGCTGGCAGCCGTTACGCGCTACCTTCGGCCGCCGCGCCTGCCCAATGACCCATGGGGCACGCCCTATGTCTATGTGACGCCCGGCCCGAACGGGGCGCCGTTCCGCATCGCTTCGCTGGGCGCCGACAAGCGCGAGGGCGGCGACGGCGAAAATGCCGACATCACGAACTAGGGCCGCGTGACGGAAGTCGTCACCATCGAGCGCGTGAGCGCGGCGCCGGTCGCGGGCGGAGCGACTCTGCTCGCCTTCGCCGGGACGGACGGCGTGCCGGCCGAATGGCGGCTGCTGTCCGGCGGGGCGGTGATCGGGCGGGGCGATGATATCTCTGAATTGCCCGAGCAAAGGTCCTGGGTGCGCGTCGTGCTGGCGGTGCCGGGCAGCGACGTGGCGCTACACTGGCTGGCGCTGGACGGCGATCCCACCCCGGCACAGGCGGCCGCGGCGGCGCGGCTGCGGCTGGCGGACGAGATTGCCGGGCCGATCGAGCAGATGCACGTCGCGGCGGGAAGGCGGGAAAATGGCCTGACCGTGATCGCGACCGTGCCCTCGGCGCGGATGCAGGATTGGCTCGATGCGGCGCGTGGGCTCGGCATGGAACCGGACGTGGTAATTCCCGCCCCATTGCTGCTGCTGGCACCGGGTGAGGGGCTGGTCAATTATCGCGCTCTCGGCGCCCCGGCCGCGGAATATCGCGGCGTGGCGCAGGCTTTCGCGATCGAGGACGAACTGGCGGCTTTGCTGGTCGGCGATGCCCGGGTCGCCGAGATAGACGACGATGTGCGCGAAGCCGGCTTCGGCCCGGCGCTTGCCGATCCGGCGATCAATTTGCGCCAGGGTGCGTTCGCGCCCCGGCGGGAGCGGGTGGTCGACCGGACCAGCCTCAGGCGGCT
>JBBSLM010000099.1:0-7361 GCA_038255245.1 Sphingomonadales bacterium | reverse complement strand
GCCGGCCGTGCGCGGCAAGGTGACGGTGAACTCCGCCCCCTCGCCCGGCGCGCTCTTCAGCACGATCGCGCCGCCATGCGCTTCGATGAACTGACGCGCGAGCGGCAGGCCCAGGCCCGCGCCCCGGCCAGGATTGCCGCCGCCATTGCCGTCACCGCTGCGCTGGAAGCGGTCGAAGATCTTCGTCTGGTCCGCCTCGTCGATGCCGGGCCCCGTATCGGCCACCTGAATCCGCGCCTCATCGTCGTCGCCGTCGCAAGTGAGCCGCACCGCACCGCCCGCCCGCGTCATCTGCACCGCGTTGCGCAGCAGGTTCATCACCGCCTGCCCCAGCCTGCGCCGGTCACCGGTGATCGTCCCGGCGGACGGCTCGACCACCGACGAGAAAATGATACCGCCTTCGTCCGCCAGCCCGCGCGCTTGCTCGAGCAGGCCATCCACCATTTCGGCGACGTCCACTTCCTCCTCGGCCAGCAGCAGCCCGCCCGTGTCGCTTTGCGTCAGGTCCAGCACATCGTCGATCAGCGCCCCCAGCCTTCCCACGCTGGCCAGGATCGCGGCGACATAATCCTTCGCATTGTCTTCCAGCGCGCCGGCATACCCCCCCGCCATCATCTCGGCGAAGCCGGCGATCGAGGTGAGCGGCGTGCGCAATTCGTAACTGATGTTGGAGACGAAGGCGGTTTTGATCCGGTCCGCTTCCTCCAGCGCCGCCGTCCGCTCCCGCAAGGCCGTTTCCACCCGCGCGCTGTCCGTCACGTCAAGGGTCGTGAACAGCACGTCCTCGCCGGCAATCGGGATCGCCGCGAGGTTGAATTCCCGGCCGTCCGCCAGTGACAGCCGCCCGGCCCGCGAGCGCCGGCTGACGATCGCGCCGCGCACCAGGTCGCGCACCAGCATGCCCTGGCGCTTGGTCTTGGCCCGCGGCGCCATCTCGCTCGCCAGCGTCTCGACCAGGGGCCGCTCGTTCAGCACCTCCGCCTCCAGTCCCCACAGCGTCCGGAAGCGGTCGTTCCACAATTTCAGCCGCCGGTTGGAGGCAAACACCGCGATACCCTCGGCGAGGCTGTCGAAGGTGGTGTTCTGCACCTGCACCATCCGCTCGCGGTCGGATTCCAGCATGATCTGACGGGTGCGATCCTCGAAGATCACCAGCAGGCCGCCATCGGGCAGCGGCTGGGCGAGCACACGCAGATGCCGCCGGTCGGGCAGCTCCCAATCTTCCTCGGTCGCCTCGGTCCCCGCGACGAACCATTCGCGCTTCTCGGCCTTCCAGCTTGGGAAGTCGCGCGGCTCGGGCAGCTTGCGCGCCTCGCGCATCGCGTCGATCACCCGGTCGAATTCCGGCCGATCGGAAAGGAAGTCCGCGCTCAGCCCGAACAGCCGCGCGAACGGCTGGTTGAAGAAGATCAGCCCACGATCCCGCCCGAATTGGGCCACGCCCGCCGACAGCCGGTCGAGCATGTCGCGCTGCGCCGCTTGGAAGCGGGTCAGTTCGGCCCGCGCCTGCTCCTGATCCTCGATGTCGATCGCGAAACCCGCCACGCCGCGCGTGCCCACAGGCAGTTCGACGATCCGCAGCATCCGCCGCTCGCCGGCAATGGTGGCGGGCAACGTCCGGTGGCTCGCCGCGCCGCTGGTCCTTACGTCCGCCGCTTCTTCGAAGGCGTTGCGGCCGTCGGCCTCATCGACCAGCTCGATACCCTCGCTCACCACTTGCGCGCCGCTTTCCGCCTCGACCGCGGCGACATAAGCACTGTTCACCATCGCCAACGCCAGATCCGGCCCACGATGCCAGATCGGGAACGGCGCCGCCTCAATCAGCCGGGTGAGCGCATCCAGCGCATCGGCCCGGCGCTCCGCATCCTCGGCCGCCGCCGCCGCGCGCGATTCCTCCGCCGTCACGTCGATCAGCCACAGCAGGACCGTGCCGTTGCCGAAGCCGGACGGTGCCGGCGACACTTCGATCCGCACGATCGCCCGCGATCCCGTCGGCCGCAGCACCAGGATGCCGCTTTCCCCCGTGCGAGAGGCGGCCCGCACCCGCTCGCGCAGCAGCACGCGATCGTCCGCCGACAAAGCGCTGTCCGCCAATTCCTCGATCTTGTCGGGCATCGTCGCCAGCCCGAGCAGAGCCGCGGCCCGCTCCCTGCCCTCGACCGCGCCGCCGCGCCGCACGACAATTGGTACAGCCGGTCCGGATTCGACCAGCGCATTCAACCGCGCGGCCTCTCTTCTGGCCCCCTCGACAAGTCCGGACGCCTGCCTGCCGCGCCACGCAAACCAGAGCGCCACCGCCAGCCAGCCGCCGGCGAACAGCGCCAGCGCCACAAAGGCGATCGGGTGGACGGTGATCATCGCTACCCTTCTAGGAGAGGTTCACCCCGTTCGGGAAGGCCGCGCCGCGCACCAAAAACAAGAAGGGCCCCGGTTGCCCGAAGCCCTCTTCGGCAGTCCAAGTTTTGCTCAGCTTAGAACGAGAAGCGCGTGTTCACGAAGACCATGCGGCCCCGATAATCGTAGCCCGAATGGAGGGGGGCGTTGCCGATCACGTTCACCGCGGCGGAAATCCGCGGCGGCGCCGTGTTCATCGGATTGCGGCCACCGGCGATCGATTGGCCCAGCCCGGCCCTGTCTTAGTCGAGCGACACAGTTGCCACACGATGTTGCACATTCGCTACACCGGCGAACTTTCGGCGCGGCAGGCCGCCAAAATCCTTTGCTTGCAACGCCGATGCCGCCACAGCTGCCCACTGCTTTCGGCGTTTGTGCCCAATCTGAAAGGCATTACAGGGATGAGAACACTATCTTTCCGCCGCGCGGCGCTCGGCTCGGCCTCGTTTATCGGCCTCGCCATGGCCTTCGCGAGCCCGGCTCTCGCACAGGATTCGGTGACCGCCGACGCAGCACAGCCCGATTGCGACCCGAACGATCCGAACGATCCCGATTGCGCGCCGACCCAGGCCGATGGCGCAGCGCCAGCCGGCCCGGAGAATTTGATCACCGTTACCGGTTCGCGTATCCGCAGCCCGAACGTCACCGCCGACGTGCCGATCACCTCGATTGGCGGCGAAGCGATCTTCCAGACGAGCGAGCAGAATATCGGCCAGGTGCTGAACGACCTGCCGCAGCTGGCCAGCACCTTCGCGCAGCAGAACCCGGGCCTTGGCATCGGCATCGCGGGCCTCAACCTGCTCGACCTTCGCGGTCTCGGCACCGCGCGCACGCTGGTGCTGGTCAACGGCCGCCGCCACGTTCCTGCCGACATCCTCAACAACGCGGTGTCGCCGGACGTCAGCTCGATCCCGAACGATCTGATCGAGCGGGTCGACATCGTCACCGGCGGCAATTCCGCCGTTTATGGCTCGGATGCGATCGCGGGCGTCGTCAACTTCGTCTTGCGTCGTTCGTACGAAGGTCTGCAGCTGCGCGGCTCGGCCAGTGTTGCCGGCGCGGGCTTCGGCGCGTCGCAATTTGTGTCGGCGATGGCCGGCCGGAACTTCGCCGATGGCCGCGGCAACATCACGCTGCATGCCGAATATTCGACTACGGAGCGCGTGTTCGCATCGGACGTGCCATGGTTCCGCCAGAATAACGGCCTGTTTGCGGTGGACGCTGACGTCGGCGGGCTTCCCAATGGCAGCGACGGCTTCCCGGACGCGATTTTCCTGCGCGATTTCCGCAGCGGCACGATCAATCCGAACGGCCTGGTTCCGATCAACCAGCGCAACGCCCCCAACGCCCTGTGCGGTAACGCGACGTTGGCAAACAACGGCCCGACCAACAATGCCGGCGTGCCGTTCAACTGCAACTATCTGTTCACCGGTGAAGGCCGGCTGATCGAACAGACCGGCACGCGCTTCGGCACCGGTATCAACGCCGGCCGCCTCGGCGGCAACGGTCAGACCGGGCGGGAGGCCAACACCCTGTCGGTCCTGCCGTCCCTTGAGCGGTACAACTTCAACCTCCTGAGCCGTTTTGAGTTCAGCCCGGCATTCGAGGTCTTCTTGGAGGCCAAGTTCAATCGGGTGAACGCGCTCGGCAACAATGCCGGCCCGTCGTTCATCCAGACCGGGCAGGGCAATCAGGGTAATATCGGCGATTTCCGCGAGCGGCCGCGCCTGGACAACCCGTTCCTCGCTCCCGCGGACCGGACTCTCCTGTCCAATCTGATCCTGGCGTCGGGGTGCAACCCCAGCCTGTTGGCGCTGTGCCCCGCCGGCGGCAATCTTACCGCCGCGCAGCAGGCCGAGATCGCGGCTGGAACCTATCGCTTCCTCCTGGCGAAGAACCTGCTCGACGTCGGTCTGCGTGACGAGAATTTCCAGCGGGATACCTTCCGCGGGGTGTTCGGTGTCCGCGGCACTTTCAACACCGACTGGAACTATGAAATCTCGGGCAATTACGGCCGGTTTGACCAGTCGCAAGTCACGAGCGGCTTCATCGATCGCCAGCGTTTCTCGCTGGCGATGGACGCCGGCCGTAACCCTGTCACCGGCGAGATTCAGTGCCGGTCGCAATTCGATCCGGCTTCGGCCGTGGCGGATGCGCGCACCGATGCCGTTTCGGTAGCGAACCGGGCCGCCAACCAGGCGCGCCTTGCCGCCGACATCGCGGCCTGCCGGCCCTACAATCCGTTCGGCCAGGCCGATAATCGGGCGGCGATCGATTATTTCAGCAGCACGTTCAGCGCCGAAGCCAGTTTGGAGCAGATCGTCGGTCAGGCCTTCGTGTCTGGCGACAGCAGCCAGCTGTTCGAGCTGCCGGGCGGGCCGATCCGCTTCGCGATCGGCGGTGAATATCGCCGCGAGAAGGCGTTCTACCAGCAGGATGCCGTCACGACGCAGGGCTTCAACAACGGCGTTTCCATCCCGGTCTTCGATCCGCCGGCCTTCGAAGTGAAGGAAGCCTTTGGCGAACTTCAGTTTCCGATCCTGGCCGACATGCCGTTCTTCCACGAGCTGACGGCAACTGCCGCCGGGCGCGTATCGGACTATGGGGGCGGCACCGGCGTGGTGTATGCCTACAATGGCGGCGTCCAATGGTCGCCGATCCGGGATTTGCGCATCCGTGGCAATTACGCCCGCGCTGTCCGCGCGCCGAACGTCTCGGAAACCGGTTTCCCGCTGGTCCCGAACTTCGCCAACGGCATCGTCGATCCGTGCAACGTGGTGGCGATCAATGGCGGCTCCGCTACCCGTCGCGCGAACTGCGAGGCCTCGGTTGGGATCGCCAATCTCCCGAATCTGCCGAATGTCGCTGCTTCGCTGCCGATCGTCAGCGGCTCGAACCCGAACCTGAGTGCGGAAACATCCGACTCATACACGCTTGGTGCGGTGCTGCAGCCGCGCTTCATTCCCGGGCTCGCGCTATCGGTCGACTATTACAACATCACGGTGAACGACATCATCTCGGCCGTCGGCGCGCAGACCATCCTTAACAATTGTGTCGATTTTCCCACCATTAACAACGTGTTCTGCAGCGCCTTCACCCGTAACCCGGGTCCGGGCGTCGGCCCGAACGGTGAGCAGCCGGGCCAGGTTCTGGCAAACTCGCTGGTCGTGGCCCCACTGAACTTCGCCAAGCGCGAGGCACAGGGCATCGACGTCAACCTGCAATATCGCACGCGGTTGAGTGAGGATGTCCGGCTGGGCTTGAACTTGATCTACGTCCACACGCTCAAGCGGAGCAACTTCGAAGACCCGACCAACCCGAACTTCGAGAACCGCCTTCTCGGAGAATCGGGCAATCCGGAGGACGAGTTCCGTTTGGATGTCGATCTGGGCTACCGGAACTTCACCTTCGGGTACCGCTTCCGCTTCATCGGCGAGCAGTACTTCGGGGCCTACGAGAGCTATCAGGGCGGCATCAACGGCCTCCCCGCTTCGAATATCGATGCGACGGCTCCGCAAAAGTATCCGGTCATCACCTATTCGGACATCCGGTTCGAATGGAATGTCGGTTCGGAAACCGGTGCACGTGACAGCGACAGGGGGCTGCGCTTCTACTTCGGTGTAGACAATGTGCTCAATCAGCTCCCGCCGCTCGGCACCACCGGGACGGGCGTTGGAACGGCCATCTACGACTATGAGGGCCGCAGCTTCTATGCCGGTGCTCGCGTCCGCTTCTAACGCAAACTAATGACTTCGAAGGGTGTTCGAGACTATGTCTCGAACACCCTTTTCTTTGTGCGCGAAAGATCGGAACGCCTGGACCTGGGCCGCAAGCATCCGATCGCCAGACCGAAAGGCGCCAGTTGCGGAACGACTCTGCGTCTTTAAGGTCGTGACATGCTAACCAACCAAGCAGCTGAACGCCTGATCATGGAGGGCGTCACTTCGCTCCGCCAAGGCCGGCCCGCCGAGGCGAGGGAACGGTTTGAAGCGATTACGCAAACCGGCAGGGCGAATCATCAGATCTGGCTTCTCCTCGCCACGGCCTGCCGCGCACAAGGCGATTGGGAGGGGGAGGAAGCCGCGCTGGACTCATTGCTCGCGCTGGATCCGCGGACCGTGCGCGGGCGTATCATGAAGGGCGACTGTCGACTTCAATGCGGCGATGAGGGCTCTGCCCTCGGCTTTTATAAAAGCGCGCTGGTCATTGCCTCCGGACAACAATTACCCGACGATCTGAAGGCGGAGGTTCGCCGGGCCGAGACCGCGGCGGCGGAACTCGATGCACGGCGTCAGGAAAGAAGAGAAACATTCTTCGCCGCGAATGGGCTGCCCCCTCAGGACAGGAGCGCGCGATTTCAGCGTTCGCTCGATATCCTTTCCGGCACGAAGACGATCTACGTGCAGGAGCCAACAGGCTATTATTATCCCGACCTCCCGCAAATCCAGTTCTTCGATCCGGCCGACTTTCCCTGGGTGGCCGCGATCGAGGCCGCCGCGGGCGGTATTCGTGCAGAGCTCGAGCGCGTCCTGGCCTCGGGGATCGAGGATTTCCGGCCGTATCTCCGTACGGATGCGAACCGGCCGCGCCTGGACGATAATCCCCTGCTCGACAGCAGGGACTGGAGCGCTCTCTTCCTATGCGAAAATGGGGAGATGTTTGACGAAGCCATCGCCAGATGCCCGATCTCCTGGCAAACAGTGCAAGCCGCGCCCCTGCCCCAAATCCCGAATTCGCCTACTGTCATGTTTTCGCTGTTGCGTGCGGGTGCTCGGATCGCGCCGCATACCGGAACCCACAACACCCGTCTGGTCTGTCACCTTCCGCTCATTGTCCCACCCCAGTGCGGCTTTCGTGTCGGCAACGAGGTACGGCAGTGGGAGGAAGGCAAGCTCCTCATCTTCGACGATTCCATCGAACATGAAGCCTGGAACGACAGCGATCAGGACCGCGTCGTTCTGATCTTC
>JBBSLM010000098.1:0-7412 GCA_038255245.1 Sphingomonadales bacterium | reverse complement strand
TTCTTGCGCCAGCGCCGCGCCACGATCCGCTCGCCCGGCCGCGCCGCGTCGTCCAGCATCACCGTGCCGCCGGGCGCGATTCTGTCGAAGCTCGTCTCCGCCGCGCCGCGGGTGAAGGGATGGATCGCCCAGTGCGGGCCGTCGATCAGCATCAGCTCGATGCCCTCGGGCAACGCATCATGCTGGTACCACAGACCCGGCCACCCGCCCGGCGACACGCCCAGCGGCGCGCGGCGGATGTCACACGCCAGCCTGAAGTCGCGCACCCAGGCAGCGGTCTTGTCGCAAAAGTCCTGATGCTGCTCGAAGCTGATGAACGTCGGGTTCTCGACCCCCGCGACCTGCAAGGCCTTGGCGATAATCAGGGTCGATGCGCCGGCGCTGAACTCGACCACGACCTTCGGCTTATGCGCCAGGATATGGTCGGTCAGAAAAGTCAGCAGCCCGACATCCGCCTTCCAGCTGCCGGTATGCGGCAGGGCGTCGAGCGGCAGGCCGAGCCGCCGCAGCAATTTCTCCTTATTTTTCTTGCTGCCGCCATAAAGGCTCTTGGCGAGAAACGGCCCGTTGAGGACATAAAAGGCGCCGAGCACGAGCCGGTCCTTCAGCCGACGCGGCGGCTTGGCCGATGCCTCGTCGGCGCGCCCGCCCCAGCCGGTGCTGTCCCGCGACGTCATTTCAGCCCGCGAACGGATCGCGCACGAGGATTGTGTCGTCGCGCTCGGGGCTGGTGGATACGAGGGTGACCGGGCAATCGATCAATTCCTCGATCCGGCGGATATATTTGATCGCCTGCGCTGGCAGATCGGCCCAGCTGCGCGCGCCTGCCGTCGATTCCGCCCAGCCCGCCATCGTCTCGTAGACCGGCTCGACCCGCGCCTGATCGGCGGCATGGGCGGGGAAATGGTCGATCATCACGCCGCCCAGCTTATAGCCGGTGCAGATGCGGATCTCCTCGAACCCGTCGAGCACGTCGAGCTTGGTCAGCGCCACCCCGGTGATGCCCGACACCGCGCACGACTGCCGCACCAGCACCGCATCCAGCCAGCCGCAGCGCCGCTTGCGCCCGGTGACGGTGCCGAACTCGCGACCACGCTCGCCCAATTTCTGCCCGGTCTCGTCCTCGAGCTCGGTCGGGAAGGGGCCGGAGCCGACCCGGGTCGTATAGGCCTTGACGATCCCCAGCACGAAGCCGGCCGCGGACGGTCCGGCGCCGCTCCCGGAGGCCGCGGTGCCCGCCACGGTGTTGGACGACGTCACGAACGGGTAGGTGCCGTGATCGACATCGAGCAGCACGCCCTGCGCGCCCTCGAACAGGATGCGCCGGCTCGCGCGCCGCGCCTCGTACATCGTCTTCCACACCGGCGTGGCGAATTGCAGTACGAAGTCGGCAATCTCGGCAAGGTCCGCCTGCAGCTTGGTCCGGTCGATCGGCGGCTGGCCGAAACCGGCGCGCAGCGCGTCGTGATGGGCGCACAGACGGTCCAGCCGCGGCCCGAGTTCCTCCAGATGCGCCAGGTCGCATACCCGGATCGCCCGGCGACCGACCTTGTCCTCATAAGCGGGTCCGATGCCGCGCCGCGTCGTCCCGATCTTCCCCGCGCCGCTGGCGTCCTCGCGCAGCGCATCGAGGTCGCGATGGAAGGGTAGGATCAGCGGGCAGGTATCGGCAATCTGCAGCTTGGACGGATCGACCGCCACATCCTGGCCGCGCAATTGCTCGACCTCGGCCTTCAGCGCCCACGGGTCGAGCACGACGCCATTGCCGATCACGGACAAAGTCCCGCGCACGATGCCGGACGGCAGCAGCGACAATTTATAGACCTTGCCGGCCACATTCAGCGTGTGGCCGGCATTGTGTCCGCCCTGGAACCGGACGATCAAATCGGCGCGGCTGGCCAGCCAGTCGACGATCTTGCCCTTGCCCTCGTCGCCCCACTGGCCGCCAATGACGGTGACGTTACCCACGTTTTTTCCGGTCCATCTGCTGGGAAAGGCCGCTCCCTAAGCCCCGCCGCCCTCAGCGTCCAGCTACCTTGCGGTGAGATGGCCGGCTTGTTGTTTTGGGTTCATGCAACCTGGATTAGTTCCAGCACGTTCTCAGACCGTGTTCCGATTTCGAAGGAGTAGATTCGATGCGTACTCTCACCATGGCCATTGCCGCCTCTACCTTGGCCGTTCCGGTCGCGTTGACGGTTGGCGCGGCCCCCGCCGAGGCGCAGTCGCGTTATTATGACCGCCAGGGCAATTATAACGGGCCGACCTGGCGTGGCCGCAACGGCCGCTATCAATGCCGCAAACCGAACGGTCAGGTTGGCCTGCTGGTCGGCGGTGCCGCCGGCGCGGTGATCGGCAATCAGGTTGCCGGCCGCGGTGATCGCCTGCTCGGCACCGTGATCGGCGGCGCGGTCGGCGCGGTCGTCGGCCGCGAGATCGACCGCGAGGAAAGCGGTCGTCGCGACAGCCGCGGCCGTCGCTGCCGCTAAATCAATCGCTCTTCGGAGCTGGTTGGCCCCCTCTCCCCGTCGGAGAGGGGGCTTTTCTTTGTCCTTAGCTTTTCGGCTTCGGCGATGGCTTGGCGCGCGTTGACGCGGCCTTCGCCGCCGGCTTGGCCGCCGCCTTGCGGGCGCGCGGCGCGGCCTTGGCAGCTGTCGGCTTCGCGGCCGCGGGCTTCGCGGCGCGCGGCTTGGCGGCAGGCTTTGGCGCGGCGGCGGACTTTGCTTTGCCCGCCGGAGCAGGCTTGGCCGCGGCGGCGGCCGCTGAAGCGGCGCCGGTCAGGTTGAGCATATGCTGCACCGCCTCGGTGGCGGCATTGACGATCGCGACGCCGATCTTGCCGGCATTGTCCGCCCCCACCTCGACCGCCTCGGTCGCGGTGCGCAGATTGCGGCGCGTAACCTCGCGCACATTCTTGTTCGAGGCGAGCGCGGCGGCGGCGGCGACGAGGCCGGCCGCCAGCAGGCTGCGCGCATAAGGGTTCTGCGCGAGGTCCGATGCCTTCTTGCTCGCATCGCGCAACGCGTCGGAAATTCCGTCGGTCCAGCCGGCCGCATCTTCCGGCTTCTTGGCACCCGATTTGGCGCCGGACGTCTTCTTGCTCGTGCTGCTCGTACTGGCTTTGGCCATAACCGCTCTCCTGCAATTGCCACGATATGTTAGCAGACCCGGAAGAGAGCGAACAGTTCCCACTCAGCGCGGCCGATCACCCAGTTCCTCCTCGCGCCGGTCGAACTTGTCGCGCTCCTTCGAAGGCTCGTCCTTGCGGCCGGTCGAAGCGTCGGGCCGCGAGGCTTTGCCCTCATTGTGCAGGAACGAAGACAAATTCTCCGTTTCACCGGGCACCAATTCCTCGCCCTCATTGCCGGCCTGGATGCGTTTGTCGTCCATCTCCATCTCCTCTTCCATGCCTCCAACGATGGGCGGGATCAGGCCGTTCCCGGAAGAAGCCGTCACGGCCAGGCCGCCTGCCGGGCCGACGGAGCCCCGCACGCGCAGAGACGGGTGAACCTCAGGTGACCTCTCCGTTCAGGCTTGGAACATCCGGTGAGGCGCGAGGGTTTAGCTGCAAACGCCCATTGGTGTTTCCCCCAGGAGAATTGAGATGAAGACGCTTTTCGCAACGATGGCGGCCGTTTCGGCCTTGGCGATCGCCGCTCCCGCCGCGGCGCAGTCCGGCTATGGTCAGGGCTATCAGGGCAACAATCAGCAGGGCCAGTATCGCGGTGGCGGCAATGCCGACGCCAATCTTTCGGCGCGGATCAATCAGCTGAACATGCGGTTTCAGGCCGGGGTGCAGAGCGGATCGATCAATCGCCGCGAGGCAATGACCATTCGCCAGCAGTTGAGCCAGCTGACCCAACTCGAGCGCCGTTACGCGCGCGGCGGCTTCACCGGGCAGGAGCGCAGCGAGCTGCAGCGCCGGGTGAACGACGTGCGCCAGGCGATCCG
Source organism: Sphingomonadales bacterium (assembly GCA_038255245.1). Classification (GTDB taxonomy): domain Bacteria; phylum Pseudomonadota; class Alphaproteobacteria; order Sphingomonadales; family Sphingomonadaceae; genus Allosphingosinicella. The sequence continues at coordinate 3,464 of JBBSLM010000098.1, read as the reverse complement.
CCGCGCCGACCGCAACAATCAGGCGCGCTGGAACGATTATGACCGCGAGGACGGTTATGGCCGCGACGGTCGTTGGAACGACGACGACCGCGATGACCGGCGTTACGGCGGTGACCGCGATGACGGGCGTTACGGCAATGACGGCCGCTATCAGAATGACGGCCGCTACCCGAATGGCGCCTATGAGCAGCCGCAGCCGCGTTCGGGCCTCGGCGGACTTGTCGATACGCTGTTGGGCGGTGGCGGACTGCGTGTCGGCCAGCGCGTATCGGGGAACCTGCAGGTCCTCAACGGCCGCGATCGCGACCAGTATCGCGACGACGACCGCAGCTATTTCCGCACCGACGGACGCCAGATCTACCAGATCGATGCGCGCACCCAGACGGTGGTGCGGGTCTACCCGATGAACCGCTAATCCGCGGGTCAAGCGCCTGGTACGTGTTGCTTGGCGTAGGAAAAGGCGCTCCGGTCCCCGTGATCGGAGCGCTTTTTTCATGCGTCGACCGTGCAAAAGCGGTTAGGAGACGCGGGAGGCGTTCTGCCCTGCAAGGAGGCGATCATGGCCAAAGGCCAGCAGAAGAAGACCAAGGAAACGCGCAAGCCCAAGAAGGAAAAGCCCAAGACGATCGCCGCGGCGCCGTCGCGCGGGGCAGTGGCGGACATCAAGGCGCGGTAGCGCGCTTCCGGCGCGCGGCGGCGGCACATCCCGGCGGCAAGCCTCATCGGGTGGTGATCGCCCCGGACGTTCGCGCTATACCGGTCGTGATGCCGGGATGGGGAGGATGTCCGGATGATCGACCAGGCCGAGCTCGCGCGGATCTATGGCAAGATCCAGATCGTCAGTTCGTTTCCGGACTATAAGGTGAAGGTGGTCGGCTCCTTCGCCGACCTTCACGTCCAGCAGGTCAATTCCTTCCCCGACGGCCCCGGCAAGTGGCAGTACGTCACCTCTTTTCCGGACTTCAAGATCCAGTGGGTGAACTCCTTCCCCGATTTCACCATCACCTTCGTGAATTCGTTCCCGGGCGTGAGGGGCGCGGCGCGGAGCGACCCGGGCTGGGCGCTGCTGCGCTGGATGCTGCGGGGGTGAGGGGTGCCCGGACCCGCCGGAAGCTGACAAAGTTGACACTATGCCCATCGCAAGATCAACGACTTAGGCCGGTGGGCTCGTCGTCCCAGCCGGTTTCCTCGGGTTCGGGCTCGGGCGGAGATTTGCCGCTCAAGGCAGCGTCGAAGGCGCGCCAGGCGGCGCGGAGCATGCGGCCAAGCCGATAGCCGAACAAGAGAACCGGGCCGTCCGCAGGCTGGCGCCATTCCTGCCGGTCGCGCCAGTGGCCGTAGCGGACCGGATCGCGGTGGCGGAGCAAGAACATGGTGAGCCGCTCGTCATAATGGCGCCGCTCGCCGATCTGCTCGCCTTTCCAGAAGATTGGCACCGGCACGCCGTGGATCGAGCGCGACATGGCGGCGTCGGACAGGATCGGCACGGCGGCATCGCTCGCCGCGTCCCAGGCGAGGCGGAAGGCGGCCGCGTCGTGCCGCTGGCGCAGCGCATAAGCGGAGCTGCGGCTCATGCCGACGGCGGCGCAAGACTGATCGACGCAACCGGTCGCGGCCAGCGTCTGGATGAACACCAGCTGCCGGTCCGGCGTCCAGCCGTCGTGACGATAGCGGACGGGGACGGGGCCGAAGGGATCGAGATCGCAGGGACCGGCGTCGCGATCGGGCGGGGCTTCGGGGGCAGGCCGCTGGCGCGCGGCGGCGCGGCGGCGCTTGGGTGAGTCGCTCATCCACAATTGTAGAACATAAAGCGAACGCTGTAGGAAAGTTATTTTTGCGTGGGGGCGTCGGGATGGGGATTGGGTCCAGCGAATTGGCCGGGGGATGGGAAGGGTACGGACTGCGGCCGCCCTGCCTATGCGGCGGCGGGGCCGATCAGGTCCCAGCGATTGCCGTAGAGATCCTCGACGAGGGTGAAGCCGAGCTTCTGCGTGAACCAGGCGATCGCCTCGTCATGATCGCGGACGATGAGGCGATGCGGGCGAGGGATTGGAGCACCGTCGCGCATTCTAGCCGTGATCCGAGATCAAGGCGCGGTGAAAGCAGCCGCGACAGGTTCTATCCGCCCGATCCTTTCATCGAGCGTGCCGGCCAGCATGCCCATGCGGTAGATATTGATCCGGCTGCGCGCGACACGGCCCGCCGGCGCAAATGTGATCCGCTGCTCGACGCGAAGCCCGCCGGCCATGCGATAGTCCAGCCGCAGCCTGTTGCCGTGCATTTCGCCGGTCACTGGGCCGGAGGCATCGGAAAGGCTGCCGGCATAGCGGCCCGGCGAGACCTGGCGCAGCCGGAAGGTGCGGGTGCGCGGCGGCCTGTGCTGCTCGTCGATGCGCTGGGTCAGCGTCAGCCCGCCGTCAGCGCCAACCACGCCTTCGCTTTCGACCCGGACGATGCGGGGCGAACGGAACATCACCCGGAGCGTGCCGGCGCTGCGCGAGCGCCCTTCGAAGAAGCCGAGCCCAGCAATCGGGGGAGCGGAGATTGCCGCGGGGACGGCGGTGAGGGACGGGTCGGCGACGGCCAGGCTGAGCGCCAGAAGAATGGTGGACATAAGCGGCCGTACGCGCGATCCGAAGCGGTGTCCAACTTGTTGATCTTACGTCGGAAATCAGGTCTCTTCAGGAACAGGAGGACGCGCCCGCCCCCCTGGTTGCCGATGAAGGCCGCCTGCTCCGGCGTGGCGGCGCGGGCGGAGCCGCGTGGGGCATCGGATTCCTTGAAAAACCCATCCGGTTAGGTTAAAAGGCCCAATGGTCGTGATCCATCGGCAGTTCGGGTTTCGCTTTGCAATCCTGACCGACGATCACGAACCTGCGCACGTCCATGTCTATGGCGATGGCGAGATGAAAGTCACCATCAAGGGCGAGAGCGGATTGCCGGAACAGGTCTATAATCTCGGCTTCAAGACGAATGACCGGCGGCGGGTGATGGATGTGGTGCTGGAGCGGCAGGCCGAGTTTCTGCTTCGCTGGGACGAGATACATGGGAGTCGGTGAGGTGACAGACGTGGCTGGACAGGAGCATTGGTCGGATGCGGGCGCGGCCGCGGCGATCGCACGCGGTCAGGAAAAGCTGCGGACCGAGCCGCGCGCGGTGTCGGCGCGCTACGACGCTAAGGCAAAGCGGATCGTGGTCGAGCTGACCAGTGGGGCGACCTTCGCCTTTCCACCAGCACTCGCGCAGACTTTGTGCGATGCGACCGCAGAGGAACTCGCGGAGATCGAAGTGTCGCCCGGCGGCTACGGCCTCCACTGGCCGCGCATCGACGAGGATTTCAGCGTGCCCGGCCTGATGAACGGCGTGTTCGGCACCGCCAAGTGGATGGCGGCGCGGGCCGGGCGGGCGACCTCCCCCGCCAAGGCTGCAGCGGCGCGAGCGAACGGGGCGAAGGGAGGGCGGCC
>JBBSLM010000097.1:0-7504 GCA_038255245.1 Sphingomonadales bacterium | reverse complement strand
GTCCGCGCCGCCCAGGTCGAAATCATTGGGGTCGACGCGCTGGTAATTGCCGCCGGGGCCCGCGCCGGGGCCGGCTCCCCCGCCACCGCCGTAACCGAACGGCATGCGCGGATTGCCATCATCGTCCAGCTCGCCGCGATCGTAACGGGCGCGCTTATCCTTGTCGGTCAGGATATCGTAGGCGGAAGTGACTTTGGAGAAACGCTCCGACGCCGCCGGATTGTCGCGGTTCCGATCCGGATGCAGCTCCTTGGCGAGCTTGCGATACGCTTTCTTGATCGCGGCCTCATCGGCGCCGCGCGCTACGCCCAGGGTGGAGTAAAGATCGGCCATCGCCGCTCTCGTTCTCCACCCCGGGGCAAATGTCCAGCATCGGCTTGCGCCAACGGGAAGGACGGTTAGCGGCAGCGCACCTCGCCACGCTCGACTTCGCGGCCGAGCACGGCGCCAGCTGCACCGCCGATCAGCGCGCCGAGCACTTCCGAACCGCCCGGCGCGATGATCGCGCCCAGGGTTCCGCCCGCGGCCGCACCGATGATCAGGCCGGTCGTGCCGTCCGGGCGGCGGCAATAATAGCGACCGTCGCGGCCGCGATAGACGCGGTCATTCTGTTGCAGACGGCGTTCGGAATAGCGGGAGTTGTCGCGATAGTAGCGGCCGGCATCATAGCCGCCGTAGCGCGGGTCCGGGCGATTATAATCGTAGGCGCTGTAGCCACCATAGAGATTGCTGTCGTTGGTGGTGCAACCGCCAACCGCCATCGCGCCGACGGCCACGACGGATAAGAGCGCGATACGCATGCGCATTCTCCTGTCTGAAACGATATTAAGAGAATGCCGGGCGGGGCGGATTGGTTGCGAACGCCGGGCCGATTCTTTCCGTTGGCGAAGCGTGACGGTCGACCGGCGCCGCCCTCCGGTCTAGGAACGAGAAGATGACCGATCCCTTCGCTTTGTTCGAGCAATGGCTCGCGCAGGCGCGCGAAAGCGAGCCGAACGACCCGGAGGCGATGGCCCTCGCCACCGTCGATGCGCGCGGCCAGCCCGCGGTGCGGATGGTGCTGCTGAAGGGCCACGGCGCGAACGGCTTCACCTTCTACACCAACCGAGAAAGCCGGAAGGGGGACGACCTCGCCGCGAACCCGCGCGCGGCCTTGCTGTTCCACTGGAAGTCGCTGCGCCGGCAGATCCGCATCGAAGGGACGGCGCAGCCGGTTTCGGATGCTGAAGCCGACGCCTACTTCGCCTCCCGCGCGCGCGATTCCCAGCTTGGCGCCTGGGCGTCGGACCAGTCCCGCCTGCTCGACAGCCGAGCGACCTTCGAAGCGCGCTTCGCGGCCGAGGCGGCGCGGTTCGCGGGCGGCGACGTGCCCCGGCCGCCGCACTGGTCCGGTTATTGCGTCGCGCCCGAGCGGATCGAATTCTGGAACGACCGCGCCCACCGGCTGCACGAGCGCCGGCTGTTCCTGCCCGTCGAGGGCGGCTGGTCCGAGAGCCTGCTTTACCCCTGATCGAACCATCGGAGAGCTTGATGGAATTGCGCCTTGTCCAGGTCGATGCCTTTGCCGACCGCCCGTTCACCGGCAATCCCGCCGCGGTGATGCCGCTCGACGCCTGGCTCCCCGACGCGACCTTGCAGGCGATCGCGGAGGAGAATAATCTCAGCGAAACCGCCTTCACGGTCCCGGACGAAACGGGAGAGGCAGATTACGAATTGCGCTGGTTCACGCCCGCGACCGAGGTCGTGCTGTGCGGCCACGCGACCCTCGCCAGCGGCCATGTGCTGATCGACGGCGCCGAAGAGCCCGGTCGCATCCGCTTTCGCACCCGCCGCGCCGGCCTGCTCGAAGTGGCGTGTGACGGCGATGCCTATGCCATGTCCCTCCCCACCTGGCGGCCGGAGCCCAAGCCGCTGCCGCATATCCTCGCCGCGCTCGGGGTCGCAGAGGCGCAGACGCTGTGGCATCCCCATCGCTACGGCCTTGTCGTGCTTGAGGACGAGGCCGCGGTGCGGGCGCTGGCGCCCGACTTCAAGGCGCTGGCGGTGGATGGCGACACGCTCACCATCGTCACCGCGCCGGGCACCCCCGGATCGGGGTCCGGGGCAGGCTCCGACGTCGTCAGCCGTGTCTTCGCCCCCGGCGCGGGAATCGACGAAGACCCGGTCACCGGCTCGGCCCATTGCGTGCTGACGCCCTATTGGACCGAGCGGCTCGGTCGCGACGCCTTCACCGCCTTTCAGGCGAGCCGGCGCGGCGGACACGTCGCCTGCCGGTTGGAAGGCGACCGGGTGATCCTGGGCGGTCGCTGCGTCACCGTGATCGAAGGGGTGATGCAGCTCTAAACGCGCCAGTTCCAACGCCCTGGCGCGCTTAGAGAATCGTCTGCCGCAAATTCCCGAAGCGGCGATTCCCTTGCGTCGCGATTTGCCACCTAATCCGTCGCGAGGAGGGCGCGGCGATGCTGAAGATCCTGATCGTCGAGGACGAACGCCTGTTTGCGGAGACGCTGAGGGACCTCGTCCAGCTCAATCCGCGCTACATCGTGACCGGCATCGCCGAGGATAAAGAGCAAGCGATCGCCCTTGCCGACGCCCAGCCGCCGGACCTGGCGCTGGTCGATCTGCAACTCGCCCACGGCTCCAGCGGCTTCACGGTCGCGGCGAAACTCGCGGAGCGGCAAATCGCCTGCCTGTTCACCAGCGGCAAGGCGCCGAACTTTCCCTTGCCCGATCTGGCGCTCGGGTGCCTGGTCAAGCCGTTCAGCGAGGAGGATCTGGTGCGGACTCTGAGGACGGCGGAAGACACGATCCGCGGACGCGCGCCGCTGCGCCCGACTCGCCCGGCGAACCTGCGCCTCTATGGCGAGGAGCAGGCCGCGATCGAGGCCTCGCAACTGCCCGCGCCGCGCCGCCGCCGCGGCTGGAGGGACTGGCTGCCACTGGCCCGGGCGAGCTGAAGGCGCGCATTTCTTAACCGGGCGGTTCCTATGCTATCCTCGGCGCGGACAGGAGTCGCGGAGCGATGGCAAAGAAGAAGAACGGCAAGACGAAGACGTCGAAGCTGCCCAAGCGGATCGCCGGCGTGAAGGTGCCCAAGGAATTGCGCGCCCCCGGCGGGCGCTTGCTGCAGGCGGTCAACAATCCGCTGCTGATCGACGCCGCCGCGGCGGCCTTGATGGCAGCCGCGAACCGGCTCGCCCAATCGCGTCTCCCGGCCGTCGCGGCCCAGCCGAAGCCGCAGGCCGATCTGGGGACGATCCTCTCGTCGCTGGCGATCGAAGGGATGCGCCGCTTCGGCGAAGGCAACCGGGCCGATGGTGGCGCCGCAAAGGCAGCGCCGGCGGCGCCGCGCGGGACCGCGCCGCTGAAGTAAACGCCGCCTATTTGGCGCTCTCGGGCTGCGCGCTATTGCCCTGCTGTGCCGCGCCATTCGAGGCGCCGCCATACATTCCAGGCTGAGGCCCATAGCCCGGTGGCTGCATGCCGTAGCCGCCTGGCTGCTGCATGCCCGGGCCCTGCATCCCCGGTCCTTGCATACCCGGTCCTTGCATACCCGGACCTTGCATACCATAGCCACCGGGCTGCTGCATTCCGCCCGGACCCATGCCGCCCGGCTGCATCCCGCCAGCGCCCGCGCCGCCGCCCTGCTGCATCCCGGCCATGCATTGCTGCAGCGCGCGCTGGGCAAAGGCCTGCGCCTGCTGTTGATTGGCGTTCATCGCCCGCAGCTGATCGATCGGCAACGCCCGCATCTGATCGCCGACGCAGCCGCACAGCTGCGCCCCCATCGGATTGCCGCCGGCGCTTTGGGTGCAGGCGCTGACGAACTGGCCGGCCAGCTGGGCGCGCTCATTGTCCTCCGCCGAGTTGCAGGCGCTCAAGGCCAGTAGCGACGCGAGCGTGATCAAGGCTGCTTTCATGTCATTTCCCCTTTCACAGACGAAGGCGGTTCGGCGACGAAAAAAGGGTCATGCCGGCGTCGAAAAAGCCGGCACGACTCCGAACATCCGGAACGCAATCCCTGCCGGGAACCCGCCCGCGATTCAGCCCTTCAGCGAGGCAGGGACGATGCCGCCATTCTTCTCCAGCTCGGCCATCACATTCTTGTAGAGCCAGATGTTCATCTCGGCGCTGCCGTCCTTGGCGCCGGTATAGCCCAATTCGGTGGCCAGTTCCTTGCGGTTGTCGAGGCTGGGATCGAGATCGAGCAGCCGCATCAGATCGGCGATCGAGGTCCGCCAATTGAGGTTCGGGCTGCCCTTCGCCTTGCTGATCGCCTCCAGCTTCTGCTCGACATCGACCGGCTCGGCGAGGCCGGCGGCGACGCCCGCGACGTCCGCGAGGCCAGCGGAGGTGGCCGCCGCGGCGGCGTTCGCGCCCGTAATCTGGGCCTGGATCGTACTGAAAATGCTCATGCGACTCGTCCTTCCGTGTTCAGAGCAACCGTCATAGCCTCATTGCGACGCGTTGGCTCCGGCGGACGCATTCGCGCCCTGCGCCGCGCCGCCATAGATTCCGGGGCCCATATTGGGCTGCATACCCGGCTGCATGCCGCCTCCGCTCATGCCACCGCCCATCATGCTCGGGCCCAGGCTCTGCATGCATTGCGCGCTGATCGTCTGTCCGAACTGGCTGGCCTGCATCGGGTTCGTGGTCATCTGCTTGAACTGCTCGGCCGGCATATTGTCGATCGTGGTGCCGATGCAGGTGCACAATTGCGCCATGTTCGGCAGCCCGGACTGGGCCGCCATCTGCACCTGCATGTTGCACTGGTTGACCAGATGGTCGCGCACCTGGATCTTGCGATTCTGCTCTTCCGACTGGCAGCCGGCGAGAGCCGCCAGCGAGACGATGCCCAGTGAAACGAAGCCCAGCGAAGCGATCTTCATCCTGCCATCCCTCCCCGCTGATCTAGCTCCGGTCGCCCGGCCCGGCTTTTTCGTCCCGCACGGCGGGTTCGGGCGGCGGCGTGACACCGGGCGGGACGGCGCGCGGCGGGGCCGGCGGCGTCGCGCGGGGCGGCGCGACCGGCTCAGTGCGCGGCTGCGGGCTTTCCCGCGTTTCTTCGATGCGCGGCCGCGCGGGGGCCGCCGGGACGGGCTCGCGGGCGCGTTCGCGGGCGCGCTCACGCTCACGCTCTCGTTCGCGCTCACGTGCGCTTTCCCGCGCGCGCTCGGCGGCCGGAGCGGGCGCCGGCGTCGTGACGTTGGCCGGGTCGGCGGCCGGCGCCCCGGCCCCCGCGGGGCCGTCGAGCGACTGCCCGGCCAGGCACTCCGTCGCCGCACGCCGCCCTTCGGCGGTCAGCCGGGCGCGATCGTCGAACAAGGTCTTCAATTCGGCCACACTGCGCTCGCCCATCGCCTTGTCCGTGACGCAGCGGCAATAAGCGTCACTGTCGAAACCGGGCAGGGCCGAGGTGTTGGGCGCGATGTCGCGGCCGCAGCGCTGCAGCATCTGCGCGCGCAATTCGTCACGGATCTGCGCTTCCGACTGGCCGCAACCGCCAAGCGTCGTCGTGGCGGCAAGCAGTCCCAAGCCGAAAGCAATGCGCATATCCCCTCCCCAGGATCGTGCCGAAGCCGGGCGTCGAGGCCTGGCCAATCCCGATCTGGCTAGCACAGCGGGGCGAGGCGGCCTAGCCGCGACGCGTGGAGACTAGCGCCGCAGCTGCCCCCTGATCGCCCCGCCGGGAAAAGCGGCATTGTGCACGTTCACGTAGAAGCCCGCCGGATTGCGCTCGATCTCGCTGGCAAGACCGGAGTCCAGCCGCACGCAGCCGGACGATTCCCCGTCCGACGGCGCATCCAGCGTTACCACCGGCGGCCCCGCCACGCCCGCCGCGCCGCGATGGATATGGGCCGCCGTGGCCGGATCGATATTGAGCACGGTCAGCTCGTAGCAAAGCCGGTCGAAGCGGCCGACGATGCTGACCTCGGCCGTCCCGCGCCCGTCCGGATCGCCGGGGCCGGGCACTTCCGACGTGCCGCCGAGTTCGGCGTTGAGACCTGTGCCGACCACGTCGCCGACGGTTTCGCAGGCGGACAAGACGAGCAGGGCCGCCAGGGCCAGTGGCGCCGTGATGCGAATGTGGGTCATGCTGGATACTCCCGCGCTGCGGCCGCCAAAACGCGCGGCCCGCATCCTCATAGCGGGAGAGGCGCTCGCGGCGCCAGACCGCTTTCCCCGCGCCATGCCCCGGCTGGCGCGTTCAGATCAACGCGGGCTGCTCGTCCCGCTCCCGGCCGGCGCGGCGGAAGGCGAGAGAGGGATCGATCAGCGGAATGTCCGGCTTGCGGCCCTGGAACAGCTCCGCCAGCGTCAGGATCTGCAGCCGCGCATAGGTCCGGCCAAAGCCGTCCTCGAACCGGCCGACCGCCGCCGCCTCGCGCTCCATAACGCTGGTCGGCAGAGCCTTGGTGATGAAGATGCCGATCGGCGCCTTCTCCCGCTCCATCGTCGAATGGAGGTCGCGGATCATCTGCACGCCGACATTGTCGCCGCCTTTCACCGACACGATCGCCTTCTCGGTCTTCCGACCGTCCGGCTTGAAGTAGATCAGCCCGTCAATGCCACCGTCGGCGCCCTTCTTGCGGCCGCCAAAGGGCTGAGCGTCGACCAGCGACACCGCCCACCATTGAAACTGATATTTGTCACGGCGGGCGAGATCGAGCGCCGAGGCGAGGTCCTTGGGCGTCCCCTCGACCGCGAAGGCGATGCCGGGGAACGCGTCCTTCAGGCGCTTTTCGATGAGCGAGATGGCGAGGTGCGTGACGTCGATCCCGATCCAGCGTCGACCAAGCTTCTGCGCCGCATGGATAGCCGTGCCGCAGCCGCAAAAGGGATCGAGCACCACATCGCCCTCGTTCGACGAGGCCGCGATGATCCGCTCGAGCAACGCAACCGGCTTCTGGGTCGGGTAGCCGAGCCGCTCCTTGCTGTTGGGATTGAGCACGGACATGTCCCACCAGTCCGGTAAGGGCGAGCGGGCCTCTTCGTCCGTGCTCGTCGCCTTGCGGACGCCCTCCTCGAACACCGCCTGCTGCTTTCGCCCGCCCCAGCGCCGGAGGGTTCCAGGCGAAGGGTCGGCATAAAGCGTGTGAAAGGTGCGCGCGCCTTCGCCCCGGCTGTAGAACAGGATCACGTCGTGATTGCGCACGAACTGGCCTTGCGCGATGCTCCACTTGCGATAGCACCAGATGATTTCGTTGCGGAAGTTGCGTTTGCCGAACACCCCGTCGAGCAGCAGCTTCAGATAGTGGCTCGCGGTCGGGTCGCAGTGGAGATAGAGGCTCCCGGTCGGCTTCAGCACCCTGTGCAACTCGATCAGGCGCACCGCCATCATCGCCAGATAGGCCATCATGTCATTGTCGCCGAGGAAGCTGCGCATCGCGTTCAGCAGATCGAAGGCGCGGGTCGCGCCGCTGCGCTGCACCTGATCAAAGGCCTCCTCGGCGCTGTCATTCCAGTGCCAGCTGTCCTCGAACGCCCGGATTTGCGCATTGTC
>JBBSLM010000096.1:0-7530 GCA_038255245.1 Sphingomonadales bacterium | reverse complement strand
CGCCGGCGCGACCTTCATGTCCTTTTTCCGCCGGGAGAACCGCTTCCTAACCCGCGGCACCCGCCTGATGCTGCACGAGCGGCAGCTGAAAAAGACCCTGAAGCTCGACGGCCCCTTGCGCCTGTGCGCCAGCAAGCTGCGGACCACCCTCCACGAGATCGAACATTCCATCCAGATCGAGGAGGAAGGCTTCCGCCAGCTCGTCGATCAATCCTCGCTCGACTTCGAAGAGCTCAAGCGCCGCGCCCCGGAAAATTGGTACATCGAGGCGGAGGAAGCGAAGCAGCTGGGGTTGGTGCTCGACGTGATTTAGGAGCCCGAGCTGGCCGACTTCTCCACAACACGGAGTGAGGCCTCGTTGGCAAATTCATAATAGCGCGGGGGAGCTTGGCCGAAGTCTGCGTCATCCTCGATAAAGGGCTTGTTGATGAATCTCCGCCGGTCATTGTAGAACTTCTCACAAAAGCTGCGCAGAGCGCCCCAGTCAACTTTCGATATTGGGTGTTGAAAAGCCTCAAGATTTCCAATTTCTTCGTCCAACGTGCCACGCGGCGTTGTATCGATCCAGAACCGCGGATAGTGAGTGCCGCCCAGCACGCCTTTAATCGCCTCCCGCCCGTCGTAGAACGGCGTCAGCCGGTCGATAAGCCAGGCACCCTCACGGCCTGACCCGATATCCCCGAAAAAGGATTTGAGCGTGGCTCTGAATGTGGTGTGGCGCTTTTCCTCTAGCAATTTCTGAGATTCGGCCAGCAGGTACGCGACATCTAGGCTTATCGCCATTCGGCTACTGGTCGAGAATGAGGCGATCCTGAACCCGACATCGATTCCCGATCCGATGAAGTCCACCGTGGTGCCCCGAAGCGATTTCGGCGGAGCCCGGTTCTTCACCGTGTCCCAATCGTAAAAGGCGCTAAGCTTGCCGTTATAAGTGCGCCTCGTGCTGGCCAATGTACTGCCGGTGTCGAGCACGACCTTGTTACGCACGGGAAACTCGGCGAGCCACGCGGTCGACTTTACGTCCAGCTCGCCCAGCCCAGGAACTGGATTTGCCTTGAGCACGGTGCGGATGACGTCAATGGTCTGTAGCCAGGCACCGAGCATGGGCCAGAGCTGTACCCAGTCGGTGATTTCCTTCCACATAATGACTTCGTCGCCGACCGTCTTCCAGAGCCGTGGCCGTGGCCCGGCGAAGTCCCGCTTCTCGGACGCTAATTCCGATGCGGCTATTTCCCAGAGAAGCGAATGGTGGGCATAGCTCTCGACAACCGTTTTGTAGAATGATCGCACCCGGTGGAACCAGTGCGTATGGTCGCGCGCCACGTCCTTCGACAAGTCCAGCGGCTGCTTGTAAGCAGTCGAGCCGACGATGTCGGCGCTAAGGAACAGCTTGAGTCGCGGCTTATGCGATGGTGGTAGTTTCGAGCGATGATCGCGCGCCATTCAACCCCCTAAGCGCACGTGGACAGTCAAGGGGCGGAGCTTAAATCCTTCCGGCGGATTCTGGCAAGCTCAATCGGCACCGCGTAACTGCTGGCAAGGAGGCTCTCCTCCCAATCGAAATACTTGCCCCATTTCTTGGCGTCCTCGGTCGGCATCAAGATTGCAGCCGCCAGGCGGTCCAACTCGTACCCACTTTTTCGGACTCGCTCGGCCAGCTCGCACAGCTGCTCGTTCGTGCAATCATGAATTGGATCGGAATTGCCGGCTGCCGTAGCCTCGCAGGATTGCTGCACCGACGACGCGGCCTTCGCGGCAATATGCCTAGCCGCCTCCGCACGCGCTTCCCGCTCTGACATATGCACCGGAATTGGGTCGCGAGCATTGCCATGACCAGTCGCATCGACTGCCATCGCGAATCGAAACACGTCGACTTTCAATGGAAGCTTCGAATGTCCTTGGTCCACCGGCAAAAATTGATCGGCTTGCGGCAATAGCCGGAGAGCAAGATCGAAGAGTTGGACGGGAGAGGCGGACGACGAAGAAGCAGACGGCGCGACACTTTTGGCCGCGTCTTTATCGCTACGTGCCACTGCCCGGCCCCCTCGTGTCACTTGGACCTCCTTACCACGCTTGAATCGGCAATCAAGCCAGTCTGCCGCTGAACGAAGCCTGAGTATCGCGGAAAAGTGTGGACGAAACGCTGTAGCCCGCTCGTTAGTGCCTCCGTTCATCTCATTTCGGGCTTCGCTCGCGTCTGGTCACTCCCCCCATTGAGCCGGTCGCCGCATGACGCTATCGCGGCCACGAGAGCGAGGGGACACGTCGTGGCCGAATTCTTCCTGCCGAAGAACAGCAAGATCAAGAAGGGGCAGGCGCACGCCGCGCCCGAGGCCGCGGCCAAGCCGAAGAGCTTCAAAGTCTATCGCTACGATCCCGACAGCGGCGAGAATCCGCGCTACGACACCTATGAGATCGATCTCGAGCAGACCGGGCCGATGGTCCTCGACGCGCTGATCAAGATCAAGTCGGAGCAGGACCCGACGCTGACCTTCCGCCGCTCCTGCCGCGAGGGGATTTGCGGCTCCTGCTCGATGAACATGAATGGCAAGAATGGCCTCGCCTGCACCACTTCGATCGAGGATCTGAAGGGCGAGGTGCGGATCACGCCGCTGCCGCACATGGATGTGGTGAAGGACCTCGTCCCCGATTTCACCCATTTCTACGCCCAATATGCCTCGATCGAGCCGTGGCTGAAGACCAAGACGCCGACGCCGTCGGGCAAGGAGCGCCTGCAATCGCCGGAGGACCGCGCCAAGCTGGACGGCCTGTACGAGTGCATCCTGTGCGCCTGCTGCTCGACCTCCTGCCCCAGCTATTGGTGGAATGCCGACAAATTCCTGGGGCCGGCCATCCTGCTCCAGGCCTATCGCTTCCTCGCCGACAGCCGCGATGAGATGACCGGCGAGCGGCTCGACCAGCTCGAGGACCCGTTCCGCCTCTATCGCTGCCACACGATCATGAATTGCGCGAACGTCTGCCCCAAGGGCCTGAACCCCGCCAAGGCGATCGCCGAGACGAAGAAGCTGCTGATGGAACGCGCCGTCTAGGCCGCGCATTCGTCCCGGTCAGGCACCCGTCTCAGCCGGCGCTGACCCGGAACACTTCTCCGTCCGAATCCAGGATGTAGAGTAGGCCCCCCGCGCCGGCGACAATCGCGACCGGGCTGTTGATCGTGCCGGCGTCCGGCGCGAAATCGGCGTCCCTTCGCTCGATGGCCGCAGTCGGCACGACGCTTCCCGCCTGGATGGCAGAGCTGTTCACCGCGAAGATCGCGCCGCTTCGATCCGCGAACACATATTGATCACGCAAGATGGCGCCGCCCACCACTGCCTGCCCCATGCGAAAGCCGACGCCGCGGAGATACTCGACGACCGGATCGACCGCGCCGGCTGGCGGCGTGCCGCGCACGACCCGCGTGCCTTCCTTGAACGGCCAGCCATAGTTGAGGGGAGCAGAACCGACGGGGAAGAGATTGATTTCCTCGGCCGTCGTCTCGCCGCGATCCGCGATCAGCACGCCGCTGTTGAAAGCGCTGCCCCCGTTCGGCTGATGCAGGCCGCTGGCGAGCGTCGTCACAAAGAAAAAGACCGGCGTCCCGCCCGCAAACGGGTCCGGATTCGGCGTGAAAAGCAGAAGTTTTCCGAGCCTTGACGCCGGATCCTGTGCGCTACCGGTCGGATCGCCGCTGCCGCCGGCATCCCCGATTGCGGCCAGTATGCGCCCGTCGGCGCCGATGCTGAGCCACCCGCCGCCCACATAGGTCGGCGCGCTCACCGACAAGGTTGGTCCAAAGCTGCTCGGACCCGTCGGACCAGCAGGATTGCGTACGAACTGGTGAATCACTACATAGCCGGTCGTCGTCGCGTACATGGCATAAAACCTGCCGCTGGTCGCGAAGTCCGGTTGGACCGCGAGTGCCGTGACGCCGGGGCCGGCGACGTTGGCGATCTGGGTCAGGAGGGTCCTGGCGCCGGTCTGCAGATTTAGCTGATAGATTGCACCATTCCGTTCCGCGACCAGCGCAGCGTCGGCGGAAACCGGTGCGATCGCGGCGGGATCGCTGAAGCCGGTGGCGACCCGGGTGACGGCGATGCCTTCGCGCGAGTTGGTGACGGTTACGGCCAAGGCGAGGGTCGCGGACAGGCTCGCGTCGCTGACGCGGAGCTGGACCTGATAGACATTGTCGCCATCCGCGTCGGCGGCGAGATCGAAATTGGGCGGCGCGACGAAACTGAGCTGTCCGGAGGCAGTGATCGAGAAGCGCCCGGCATCCGCGCCGCCGGATATCGCGTAGGCGAGCGCGTCGCCGTCCGGATCGGTCGCGGCGACTTGGTAGAAACTGCCTGCATTGTTCTCCACGACGCTTGCGGTGGCGGCGGAGGTGAAGGCAGGTGCGCGATTGGCTGGGGCTGGCGGCGGCGACGGTGTCGATCCCCCGCCGCCGCCACAGGCCGTGAGCGCGGCGAGCGCCAAAAGCGGTATAGCGGTGCCGCAACGCCATGCACGCTTCGTCCGTCCGAACCCAAACGCCACCATCTGCTTCCCCCTTGGCTTCGTCCTCTTCGGACTTGCCGATCCCTACAATAGGCTAACCATATCGTCTGTCAGGATAATTTCGAGCGATAGTTGCGCCAAAATGGCGGTGCCGGACCGATTTCCAGTGATGCCCAACACGGGCTTGCCAAGGCCCAATTCAACAGCCAACGATCCACCATGAACCTTCATCCCCTGATCCGGCACGAGCCGTCGGCGGACCATCCCGGCTGGTCGACGTGGGACCTCGACGGGCCCGAGCGGTTCAACCATGCGGTGCAACCGCTGCTCGTGCGACGCGGCGACGACAAGCGGGGCTGGTGCCGGATGTTTCCGCAGGAGAAGCATTCCAATTTGGGCGGGGTCGTCCATGGCGGGGCGCTGATGACCTTCATCGATTGCGCCCTGTTCGCCGGCGGGGCGATGACTGGCGCGAACGTCATGCGTGCCGTCACGCTCGATTGCTCCGTCCAGTTCCTCAGCCCCGCGCGGATCGGGACGCCGCTGGACGCCGAGGTGGAATTGCTGCGCGAAACTGGGCGCCTCGCTTTCTTCCGCGGCCGGGTGCTGCAGGGCGAGGAATTGGTCGCCGCCTTCACCGGCACGCTGCGGAAAATGACCGCGTGAGCACGAAAGTCGAGCAGCGTTATGCCGCATTGCTCGAGGCCGGCGAATTGCGCCCCGATCCCGATCAGGCGGCGGCGGTCGCGTCGCTCGGCCAGCTTCAGCTCAAGCTCGAGCGCGGGACGCCGAGCGGCGGCTTCTTTGCCCGGCTGATGGGTTCGCGGCCGGCACCGCCCAAGGGCGTCTACATGTGGGGCGGGGTCGGGCGCGGGAAATCCATGCTGATGGACCTTGCCTACGATCAGATCGATTTCGCCCCCAAGCGCCGCATCCACTTTCACGAATTCATGCTCGACGTGCACGAGCGCCTTCGCGTCGAGCGTACGAAGGAAAGCGGCGACCCGATCCCGCCAGTCGCGGCGCAACTCGCGGCCCAAGCCAAATTGCTCTGCTTCGATGAAATGGTGATCAACAACACTGCCGACGCGATGATCCTCTCGCGCCTGTTCGGCCATTTGCTCGACGCCGGCGTCACCGTGATCACCACCTCGAACCGCCCGCCGGACGACCTCTACAAACACGGCCTCAACCGCGATCTCTTCCTACCCTTCATCGCCCTGATCAAGCAGCGGCTGGACGTGATCGGCCTCAACGGCCCGGTCGATTATCGGCTGGAGCGGCTTGGCGGCATGCCGGTCTGGCATGTGCCGAACGGCGCGCAAGCCACCGAGGCGTTGCGCGAGGCCTTCTTCCGCCTGACCGATTATCCGGTCGAAGACGCCGCCCACGTGCCGGTGCTCGAACTGGCCGTTCCCGGCGGCCGGACCTTGCGGGTGCCCAAGGCGCTGAAGGGCGTCGCCGTCTTCTCATTCAAGAAGCTCTGCGGGGAAGCGCGCGGGGCGGCCGATTATCTCGCCATCGCCCGCAATTTCCACACCATCATCCTGGTCGGCATCCCCAGGCTCGGTCCCGAAAACCGCAACGAGGCCGCGCGTTTCGTCACGCTGATCGATGCCCTCTACGAGCATAAGGTGAAATTGCTCGCCGCCGCCGATGCGCAGCCCGACCTGCTCTACCCCGCTGGCGACGGTGCCTTCGAATTCGAGCGAACCGCCTCGCGCCTGATGGAAATGCAAAGCGCCGCCTACCTCGCCGCCGGCCACGGCGAGGATTGAGCCCCGCTTATTCCGCTGTCACGCCATCGCGGATCAGCTTCCCGTCACGGACGAGGTAGCTGAACCAGAACCATTTGTCGGTCGCCGAGCCCGTCTCCTTCTTGAAGGCGGCGATCAGGCGGTCGCCGTCGGTCTTCACATAGATCGCGCCATCGACATCGACATTGCTGCCGCCCAGCGTCTCGATCTCCTTGATGATCTCGTCCTGGCCCACATCGCTCGGCGCTTGCCGCAATTGCTTGACCGCCTTGGTCAGCTTGGCGACCCGCTTGACGTCCTCGCGGTCGCGGGTCGAGCGCTGCAACTCGGTCGACAGCAGCACGGGTGAACTGCCGCGGCCCTTTTTGCCCAGCCGGCCGAGCAGATCGGGGCGCGGGTGGACATGCCCTTCCTCGTCGCCTGATGAGATGACGAATGCCGCCGGATTGACCGCCTCCAGAAATTCGTCGGTCACGTCGGACGAGCCGTGGTGACAGACCTTCATGATCTCGGCGCGGAAGAATGGCTTGGCGGCCGCGACCATCGCCTCGCGCTCCTCCTCCTTCGCCGGCCATTTCTCGAGACCCGCATAGCGGGTCAGCAGGAATTTCTCGGCCCGCAGGTTCAGGTCGCCGCCGAACAGCACCCGGAAATTCTTGTAGTTCAGCCGGAGCAGTACCGAATGGCCGTTCTTGGTCTCGCCATAGCTGCCCAGTACGCGCAGGCGCGGGTCGCCGGCGGCGTTCTGCTCGATCCACGGCCCCAATATCTCGATCGTATAGCCGCGCCGGTTCGACGGCGCGAAGCCGGGCACCCAGGCGCGGCCGTCCTCCATCGTGCCGTGCTGGGTCGATAGGATCGCGAAATCCTTGACCGCATCGTTGCCGATCGCGGCACGGATCGTCGCGGCGAAATCGCCCACGCCCGGGACCGCCGGGGCGAACGCCGCCCGCAGGCCCGCGTCGGTCAGCATCAGATCCTCGACGAAGCTGTCCCCGCTTGCCGCATCCTTCACCTTCTTGCCGATAAATTCCCATTTCGCGCCGCCGGGCCGCTCGACCAGGCCGCTATGATAGAGCGTGTCGAAGGTGATCGCTTTGGTCTCGAAAATCTTCTTGAAGCCGTAATAATGGTCCTTGTCGGGATGGGTGATTACCGCCGCGGAGAAGTTCGATTTCTTGCGGTAGGATTGGAAGCGGCCGGTGAGGAAGTCGCACATATGATCGCCTTCCCCGGCGTCGATCACGATGATGCGTTCGTTGGCGTCGCGCTCCGG